>CAMBPA010000241.1 GCA_945869355.1 Bordetella parapertussis | reverse complement strand
AAGAGTGGTCAATTAACTCTTGCCTTTGAACTTCCTTTTGCCACGCCAGTGACGCCCGGCAAACAAGCCGTCGAAGTCGATATTTACGACTCCAGCTATTTTGTTGCGTTTGCCTATAAGGGTTCTACCTCCTACCGGTTGGAAGGAGCGCCAACGAGTTGTCGGATTGATTATCTATCCCCCCGTCCGCTTGATCCGAAAACCGAAAGGCTTTTATGGTCGATTCCTGCAGATCAAAAGCAACTTCCCCCAGAGTTAAAAGAGGTGACGAAGCAACTGACACATCAATTCAAGGTGACCTGTTGAAGCTGCGTCAGCAGAACGACTTTTTTATAAGGGGGCGTGCGATCGCCGTTGCGTTGTGCGTGTTTGGCTTGCTGTGCATGGCGACCGATGCGCTCGCGCAGGCAGGGCATCCGTTCGCGACGCCTGAACAACGCCTGAACTTTAATGTGGGTGGTTGGTTTGGTGAGTTTTCTGCGCAGATGGCGATGTGGCAGTCGCATTTCTACCGGCAACTCACTGGCGCTGTTCGTGCTTGGCAGCAAGATGGATGGGCAGCCTGGCTCTTGTTGGGCCTCTCTTTTGCGTACGGCGTCTTTCATGCGCTCGGCCCTGGGCATGGCAAGGCGGTGCTGACTGCCTATGTGCTCGCGAATCGTGAAACGATACGCAATGGAGCGTTGTTAGCGTTGTTGTCGGCTTTTTTGCAAGCCGTCGTCGCCGTGGTGCTCGTGAGTGTCGCGGCTGGGGTGCTAAACGTCTCGGGCATGACATTAAATCGTGCGACGTGGTGGCTAGAGCTTGGCTCTTATTTCATGATGATCGCGCTGGGCCTGCTGTTGGTTTATCGGCATGTCGTACGCGCAGCGTTTCGACGTGGTGAACATCAACATCATGCGCATGCGCATCAAGCCCATAAACTGAACGATCATGATCACGCTCCTGCGCATGATCATTCGCACAGTTGTGATGCAGGCTGCGGCCACCTGCATGTGCCGGATCCATCGATGGTGAGTGGAAAACTCAACTGGACCAGGGCCACGTCGGCCATCTTGGCGATTGGGCTCAGGCCCTGCACCGGCGCGGTATTTGTGCTGGTTTTTACCTTGTCGCAAGGGTTTTTTATCGCAGGGATTGCGGCGGCGCTGGCAATGGGTTTGGGGACAGGACTGACCGTCGCCGCATTAGCGAGCGCCTCGCTTTGGGCTAGTCATACGCTAGAAAAAATTGTCGACGGACCGAGGCTACGTTTAGGTATGTATGTGGTCGCAATCGTGCAAGGCCTCGCCTCGATCGCAGTGCTACTGTTTGGACTCTTGATGTTTAGTGCCGCTTGGACAACACACGCCTGATATTCAGCAGTCTTTGCAACGGCCGTATAACGTCAGGTCGTGACTTTCGACTTTGAAGCCCTTCGGCGCCAGATTGAGTAGATCACTCGGGCACGAGTGGATATCAAACACTTTCTGACACGTGTAGCACTGAAAATGATGGTGATGCGCGTGGCCCGCAAGCTCGAACCGTGGGTTCTCGCCAGGAAGTAATACTTGCTTGATAGCGCCTTCTTCTACCATTGCTTTGATGTTGCGGTAGACCGTCGCGATTCCCAGACGGGGGACATGCACGCCAGCGAGCTCTAGCACCTCTTGTGCTAGCAAGGGTCTTCCGGCTTGTTCAATCGCGTCGCGAATCGCTGCACGTTGCCTGGTGGAGCGTTCTGCTTTCGGGGCGTCAATGGAATTCATACCGTATCTTACCTACATTAATAATGATATTGTATTATCATTACGGCTTGGTTTGAATATTTCCTAATTTCAATCAGCATTCTCTATCTGAAATTGCTTTGTCACTATTACCCCAATGAACCACGATCACTCTCACGACCATTCGCATCACCATGCTCCCCACGCGCTAGGAAAGGGCATCGAACGCTCATTGGTTGGACCCGGTGTGGTGCTCGCACCGCCTGCGCTGCCGAGTTCTGTGCTCAGTGGTGTTGGGTACCGTGTTCTGCTTGTGGGTGCCGTCGTGTGCGCGGTGTGGCTCGCCGTGTTGTGGGCTTTGTAGAACAGTGGATGCGCCGATGACTCCGTTAAGTGCGGCGCCAGAGATTGCGTTGACTAATCTGACGGTTGCCTACGATGGGCATCCGGCGGTTCATCATCTGTCCGGCGCGTTTGCCTCGGGCTCATTGACTGCGATTGTCGGACCTAATGGTGCAGGTAAAAGCACCTTGCTGTCTGCGCTTTCCGGTCAGCTCAAAGGCATTGAAGGTTCGATACGGTTTGGTGACGCTGCGCGTATGGATCTGGCCTACTTGCCTCAGCAGTCTGCGATTGACAGAGAATTTCCCGTGCGCGTGCTCGATGTCGTCGTGCTGGGGGCCTGGAAACAGATAGGGAGTTTTTTGCCTGCCTCGCGCCAGGTCAGACAACGCGCGACCGACACGCTCGCGGCAGTGGGGCTGGTCGGCTTTGAGCGGCGTTTCATCGGCGAGCTATCGGTCGGACAGTTACAGCGCGTGCTTTTTGCACGACTGTTGATGCAGGACGCGCCCGTGATCTTATTGGATGAGCCCTTCAATGCCTTAGATACACGAACGGTTGAGGATTTACTTCAGGTCGTGTTGGATTGGCATCATCATTCGCGAACGGTGATTGCTGTTCTGCATGATTTAGAGATGGTGCGCCGCTATTTCCCGCAGACTTTATTGCTGGCGCGAGAGGCGATTGCCTGGGGCGCGAGTGAAACTGTTTTGACGAGTGACAATTTGACTCGTGCCCGTGCGACGGCTGAATACTGGGACGACCGCGCGCCGTGGTGCGTGCGTGCACCAGAGCAAGGGGGGCGCTTCTAATGCTGGCAGACGCTCTCCTGCAAATATATAACGCTGCGCTCTTACCGTTTGTGGACTACGGTTTTATGCGACGAGCGCTCGTGGCCTGTGTGGTGATCGGTTTGGCTTGTGGTCCCATCGGTACGATTTTGGTCTTGCGACGAATGAGTCTTGCGGGCGATGCGATCGCCCACGCGGTGCTTCCTGGTGCTGCGGTCGGTTTTATATTTTTCGGCTTGTCACTGCCCGCGATGACCATAGGAAGTTTTGTGGCCGCAGCCTTAATGGCGCTGCTTGCGAACCTTGTGACGCGGTGGACCAAACAGAAGGAAGATGCGAGTTTTGCCTCTGTCTATTTAATCTCCTTGGCCTTAGGCGTGTTGTCAATTTCCACCAGTGGTAGCAAAGTCGATCTGCTGCACTTTTTGTTCGGTAGTGTGCTTGCGACCGACAATGAGTCGTTGATTATGATTGCGGCTGCCTCGACTGCTACATTACTCGTCCTTGCAATTATTTGGCGTCCGCTGGTTGTTGAATGCTTTGATCCGGCTTTTTTGCGCACCGTAGGTGGCCGTGGCGGGATGATTCATCAAATATTTATGTTGATGGTTGTGCTGACACTCGTGTCTGCTTTTCAAGCACTCGGTACTCTGATGGCAGTCGGTCTGTTGATACTGCCCGCTACAGCGGCGCGCTTCTGGTGCTATGGCGTCATCGCCCGCGCGAGCGTTGCTGCCGGTATCGGGGCAGTCAGTGCCGTCGTTGGGTTGTTAATTTCGTATCACGCCAATTTTCCGTCTGGACCAAGCATT
>CAMBPA010000240.1 GCA_945869355.1 Bordetella parapertussis | reverse complement strand
TCACAGTCCACCATCGGCGCTCGTCGCTCGAGCACCACGAAGTCGCCATCGCGCTGGGACAAGAGCGGGTGATGCCACGTCGCCGCTTTGAAGGTGACCCCGCAGGACCCATCGACCCAGAAAGCTGCAATCGAGCTCTCTAGCGGAGTCTTGCCGCCCGTGCTCGGATCGCCAAGCGCCACGACAACAACAAACGGCACCCCGGCAAGTGGAATAAAAGACTGGCTGCCCACACAGTGTCGTTCGAGCTCGACCGCGGTAAACGGCAGAGGGTTGGCGCGTGCCCGGTAAAGATTTAAAGAAGGCTCACCCCCTTGCGCTATCAGGGCGGGATCCCCGAGTGCGATTTTTTCACTGGTGCCGCCATTAATAAACAAGCCGCTCGCGATTTCGCCGCCCAAGATGTCCCCATAGGGGGAAAAGGCGTGTTGAGTCAGTGCTTGGACAACAAGTGATCGGGAAGAGGGCATCGCACAATTGTAAAAAGACAAAGACATCACAGCATCATCCAGAAACAATTGGCTGTCAATCCTTACATCTTGACACCTATTGCGATTGGGCTGTGATTTACCTCAAGCCTACGGTATAGTCGAACGATCGCATGTGTTGAGTGCATGCCCTGGTTAGCCTTGTTTATTTTTTTGAGATCGCCCGATGAACATTCCCCACTCCGTCCAAATTATTGCGACCGTTCTATTCGCAATCGCGGTGATCCATACCTTTGCGGTTCCCGTGTTCGCCAAGCTCGCACATAAAAATGGACCCCATGCTGGACTATGGCATTTTTTATCAGAGGTTGAAGCGGTCTTTGGTGTGTGGGCCTTTGTGCTCATCGTCGTGATGGCGATGATGGCGGGCACGACGACCATGATCGAGTATGTGGATACCCGTAACTTTACTGAGCCACTTTTTGTCTTTGCCATTATGGTGGTTGCAGCGAGCCGACCCATTATTGAGTTGGTGAACGTATTGGTGCGCGGTCTGGCTCGCATGATTCCCGTGCAGCGTCAATTGGCCACATTTTTTGTTGTGTTGACCTTTGTGCCGCTTGCGGGCTCGCTCATTACAGAGCCTGCCGCCATGACGCTCGCCGCCCTGTTGTTGCGTGATGGATATTTCAAGCGACCTGGTCATACAGGTTTCAAATACATGGCGCTTGGCGTGTTGTTTGTTAACGTTTCGATCGGAGGGGTGCTGAGCGCCTACGCAGCACCACCAGTGTTGATGGTTGCCCAAACCTTTGGTTGGGATTCCATGTATATGCTGACGAATTTTGGATGGCGTGCAGCCGCAGCCGTCGCACTCAATGCCTTGATTTTGACAATCATTAATCGCAAAGTGCTCTTGAGTGGTGAAGTCGAAACGCATCACGGCGTGACAGAAGATGCCCCTTCGCGCGTCCCCATGATCACGTCCTTGATTCACGTCTTGTTCCTGGCGGGCATTGTTGTGTTTGCGCATCACCCCGGTATATTCATGGGCCTGCTTATTTTGTTCATCGGCTTTTGTGAGGCCTATAAGCGCTACCAATCACGCTTGATGATCAAGGAAGGCCTGATGGTTGGCTTCTTCCTCGCGGGACTCGTGATGTTGGGTGGTTTACAGAAGTGGTGGTTGCAAGATCTGCTCGGCAGCCTTTCGCCAATTGTTTTATTTTGGGGGGCGACGGCGCTAACGGCCATCACAGACAATGCAGCCTTGACCTATCTCGGATCGTTGGTGGAAGGTACTTCCGAAGCGTGGCGTTACATGCTCGTGGCGGGTGCTGTGACAGGTGGCGGCTTGACAGTGATTGCTAACGCACCCAATCCGGCAGGCTTTTCGATTTTGAAGCCGAGCTTTCCAGACGAAACCATTTCACCCGGCCCTCTATTCTTAGCGGCCTCGATCCCAACGCTGATCGCAGCGACTTTCTTTTTGCTTTGATTTTTATAGAACGATCACGCGCACCTTGCGCGTGACTTGTGCGTGACTTGAATCTTACGGAGCCCGACATGTCAGATCTTGCCTTCTCAACACTTACCCAATTAGCCCAGGGCTTGCGTGCAAAAAAATATAGTTCGGAAGAACTCGCGCGTGAGTATCTAACACGGATTAGCAAGGGCAATAAAAAATTGCATGCTTACGTGTTAGTTGACGAAGACAGCACGATCGCCCAAGCGCGCGCAGCGGATCAGCGCCGTGCGGCTGGCTATAGCCTCAGTGCGGTTGATGGCGTGCCGATCGCAGTGAAGGACCTTTGCGAAATTGAAGGTCAAATCACAACCGGTGGTTCACAAGACTGGGCGAATCGTCGCAGCCCCACGACCTGTACCGCGGTCGAACGCTTGCTGCGTGCGGGCATGGTGAACTTAGGTAAGACGCATATGGTGGAGTTCGCGTTTGGTGGCTGGGGCACCAACCCAGTGATGGGCACACCTTGGAACCCCTGGGATCTCAACACCCATCGCACACCGGGCGGCTCTTCCAGTGGCTCGGGTGTCGCGGTTGCGGCGGCCCTATGCCCTGCGGCATTGGGCTCTGACACCGGTGGCTCGGTGCGTATTCCCGCAGCGCTGAACGGGATCACCGGCTTAAAGACAACGCGGGGCTTAATCAGCTTGCACGGCGCGTTGGCCTTGTCAGGCACGCTCGACTCCATCGGCCCCATGACACGGGATATGCGCGATGCCGCGATCCTGACAGAACTGATGGCCGGTGCAGATCCGCTCGATCCAACTTCCTGCAATCGCCCACTGTTTCAGTGGCACGCCCCAGCAGAGGGGCCCAAACCGTTAGCGGGTACGCGTATTGCGATGTTCCCACCCGGCCAGTATCCCATTGAGCTCGGCAAAGACGTGTTGCGAGTGCTCGAAGACACACGCCGTGTGCTCGTCGATCTTGGCGCAACGATTATTGAAAAGCCTTTCCCCTTTGATTTCCACGACATGATGTTGCGTAACGGCCAGATCATTGCGGCCGAAGCGTTTGCGCTTCACCGTGCCTACATTGATGATGAAGCCAAGCCATTCGGTCCGTTTGTGCGTAAGCGCGTACAGTCAGGCCGCAGTATTTCTGGTGCGGACTATATCGATGCGATGGCAGATCATCGCCGCACGATCGCGGCCTGGACCGATTGGATGAGCAATATCGACGCGCTGTTGTCGCCTTGCGCGCCGATGGGCGCCGTGCCTCTCACGGAAGTGAATGAATCTAAGACCCCACTCGCCGCCTTCACACGAGCAGGGAATTACATGGGCACGGCAGGTATTTCCTTGCCGGCAGGGTTTGCAGACAACGGTATGCCGCTCGGGATGCAGTTGTTAGGCAAGCCGTTTGATGATGCAACGATGGTGCGTATTGGGATTGCTTTCCAGAATGCAACCGACTGGCACTTGAAGCGCCCGAACTTGTCAGCGCTGGGGCTGTAAGTAATGACTAAACCCTCACTTGGCTTTGTTGGCGTGGGCCGCATGGGTGCGCCGATGGTGCAGCGCTTGCTGGCCGCGGGCTTCACCGTGACTATTTGCGATCCCGTGCCAGCAGCCGTAGACGCATTGGTGAAACAAGGTGCGTCCGCAGCTAAAACGCCACGCGATGTAGCCGATCAAGCCGACATCGTCTTTGCAAGCGTACCCACACCCAACATCGTCAAGCAGGTTGCGGTCGGTGACGATGGG
>CAMBPA010000239.1 GCA_945869355.1 Bordetella parapertussis | reverse complement strand
AAACGAAAAGCATTTGAAGCCTTATTGTTTGCGTCGTCTGGACTGTTTGGAACGCTGATCACATATGTGACCGTCAAGTTCTATACAATTTTGATCGCTGAAGACCTTAACGGTGCAAAGCTTTCAGCCATAGCGGTGAGCTTTTTTAGTGTCTATCTGTATCGACGCAATATCGTGTTCAGGCAGACCTGATCGGCATCGTTGCAGACTACTGCGCTAAGAGGTGGCGATAGCAACTAACAGTCTGCTCGGCACATCGCTGCCAAGTGAAGGTGTTTGCACGACTCAGCCCGTTCTGGATCAGCTGCGCACGTAAATCAACATCATCAAGTATTTGATTCATTGCCCTTGTAATGGATCCAGTGTCAATGGGATCGATCAACAGGGCTGCATCGCCAGCCACTTCGGGTAATGAAGTCGTCGTGGAGGTAATAACCGGTACCTGTGCCGCAAAGGCTTCGAGCACTGGCAAGCCAAAGCCTTCGGCCAACGACGGGAACAACAGCGCTTTCGCGGCTTTCATAATCGGTAGCAACTCTGCATCTGACACATGTTGCAGCCAAATGACTTTACCCGCAGGTGTGTCCTGCTCAATCTGTGCAATCTCTTGTTCGCACTTCCATCCCGCACGGCCAACGATCACGAGCGGTATTTGCTTTCGTTCTATGTCGGGTAATGCGCGATGCGCCGCAATTACGGTACTAATGTTCTTGCGTGGTTGTATGGTACCGACCGATATAAAGTATTGCGCGGGCAACGCAAACTTTGCACGTACCATCGCAAACTCTTCTAGCGTCACGTCACGATACCAGCGCGTATCGACTCCTAGTGGAATCACACTAATGCGATCCCCGGCGACACCAGTCCATTTGCACAGCTCACTTTTTGAATATTCTGAAATCGTAATGATGTGATCGGCCCAGCCAATCGCTTTCTTCCACAGAGTATTCTTCGCACTACGAAACCGTCCGCTTGACCATTCTGGATGCGAAAAAGGAATCGCATCCATCAGTGTCGCCACCATGGGTACGAATTTAGTTCGAGGAATATAGTGATCAGTGGCGTGAATCAGATCAACCGAACCTAGCCCGCCGATACCCGGAAAATCACCGCCGGTAAAAGTAGAATACAACGCACCAACAGCATACTTTCCAAGATGAAGCGCTGGGCGTGACGCAAGCTCAGGTGCAGCCGAACTAAGCACTGTGCGATCAAGCGTACGTACGTGCTCTGCACCCACATCAAACGAAAACGTCGCCAAGCTCAATTCTTTGCGCTTGGCAAACTGCGTCCTTAATTCTCGTGTGTAGTGACTGATGCCATCCTGTGAGCCGTCGGCCAGGCCTTTGCATAGGGCCGTCACACCGAAGCCCACGCGCATCATGACGCGGCGTCCAACATCCAAGCCAGCGTTTCGCGCAGACGGCGTGGCTGCCAGTCTGGCACAAACTGTTTGAGCCGTGCGGTGTCACCACCTAGCTTGAGCACTTCGTTCGCGCGCACAAACTGTGGGTTGATACGCGCTTCGATCTGGTGACCAGTCAGCTCCGTTGCCAAGGCCAAGGCTTCTTTCAACGAAACCAAATTGCTAGAGCACACGTTTACGGTCTGCCCAATTGGCGCCGCTTCAATCAACTTGCGATACGCATGGGCGATATCGCGTACGTCGTTGAACTCGCGCCATACATCCATATTCCCCAACTCAATCGCACTTTGTTTGCGTACAAAATGTGAAACGATCTTTGGGATTAAAAAGCTTTCTGATTGACCAATACCCGTGTAGTTAAATGGACGCGCCAGCACCACAGGTATTTTTGGTAACCATAGGCGGGCCATGTATTCCATCGCCAGCTTACTTACTGCATAGTCGTTGGCGGGGTTCACAGGGTTGCTTTCGCTTAACAAGCCACCCTGCAGATTGCCGTACACGTTAGCACTACTCGCAAGCAGCACACAACGCAGGTCTTCCGCGACAGGCGCTAGAGCTTCAAGCAGATTGCGTGTGCCCACTAAGTTCACGTCGTAAAACGCTTTAGGTTGGCCGTGGCCAACAAAGGCGACACCCGCCAAATGAATCACATAGTGTGGTTTAGCCGCGAGCACGGCTTGTTTCAGGGATGCGGGGTCAAGCAGATCGGCTTTCACGCAACGTGCGAAAGTAGGTGTGACATCACCCAGCCCCCAGACCTCATAGCCATTGGCCTCGAGCTCGTTGGCCAAGTGATGGCCAGTAAAGCCCTGCAGGCCAGTCACCAGTACGCGACGATCGTGATCAGGCGGCATCACGCGCTGCGCTGTGGTCATTTAGAACGAGAATCCGCGCTCATTGCGCGCGAGGTCTGCCACTACCATCATGCGGCAGAGCTCTTCAAGAGTCGTCTTGGGTGCCCAGCCAAGTTTTTCCTTGGCTTTCGCGGGGTTACCAATCAACAACTCAACTTCTGCGGGGCGATAAAACTTGGGGTTGATCTTCACAAGCGCTTTGCCTGTTTTGGTGTCAAACCCTTGTTCTTGTTCTGCGCTACCTTTCCAGTCTAGTGCAATGTCCGCGGCCTTGAAGGCCATCGTTACAAAGTCACGTACCGTTTCAGTGCGGTTAGTCGCCAACACAAACGTGTCGGGCTCGTCGGCTTGCAGCATGCGCCACATACCTTCAACGTAATCTTTGGCGTAACCCCAGTCGCGCTTGGCATCCATGTTGCCCAGTTCCAGCACGTCGAGCTTGCCGAGTTTGATCTTGGCAACCGAGTCCGTGATCTTGCGCGTGACGAACTCACGACCGCGCAGTGGCGATTCGTGGTTGAACAAAATGCCGCTCGTCCCAAAAATCCCGTAGCTTTCGCGGTAATTAATCGTCATCCAGTGGGCGTACAGTTTGGCCACGCCATAAGGGCTGCGGGGATAAAAGGGTGTATCTTCGATTTGCGGAATCGCCTGCACCTTGCCAAACATCTCTGAGGTGCTGGCCTGATAAAAACGAATCTTGGGGTTAACGATGCGGATGGCTTCCAGCAGGTTAACCGGGCCAATTCCTGTGATTTCAGCGGTCGTGAGCGGTTGCTCGAACGACACACCGACAAAACTTTGGGCCGCGAGGTTATAGACCTCGGTTGCGCCGGAAGTCTGCAATAAGCGGATGCTGGACGACAAGTCAGTCAGGTCGTACTCGACCAGATGCAAATTGGGGTGATTTTGAATGCCAATCTCTTCAATACGCCAAAAGTTGACGGAGCTGGTGCGGCGGTAGGTGCCGTAAACCTTGTAGCCCTTACCTAACAGTAATTCAGCTAAATATGCGCCATCTTGTCCAGTGATCCCTGTGACCACTGCCGTGTGCGTTGTTCCTGATTTCGACACGTTTCGTCCCGGTTTCCATTCGAAGCGAGGATTATACTTCCGCATCGCCATTGCGAACTTTGCTCCCGAGCTCAATAAATAAAAATATGATCAAGTCGACAGTCAAGTATTTATTCGTCGTTTGCACGGGCGGATTTGGGCGTAAATCCCTAAAGATGTTTATTCAGCGTTACCCAAAGGTCGAGCCGTTTATCCGCAATATGCAAGTCAGGCTCTTCGATTGGTACTTGGTCAAGCCCCGTATCGTCCAGTTTCGTGAAAGCCCAACCCCTAAGACATTATTTGTTGACGTCTCGTTTTTTG
>CAMBPA010000238.1 GCA_945869355.1 Bordetella parapertussis | reverse complement strand
TTGTTGTGCAGCGACGCTATGCGGCTGCCGTCCTGTCTCGTTTGAGGCTTGGGTACCGGAATATTTCGTTCCGCCAGGTAGTGCATGAGCTCAATGTAAAAGGGTAGTTGCTCGGCCTTAAGCACTTCAAATATTGTCAGCACATATTCAGCTGAGGTGGTGCGCAAAAAGTAATTGCTGTTCTCAATGCCTGCTGCAATCCCCTTCAGAGACAGGAACTCACCTAGCGAATACTGGCTAAGCAAGTTGTGTGCGTCTGATTCGCTGACAGGGGTAAATACAGCCATCTTAGGAAATTATGCAAGGGTTAATGGGTTAAACCGCATTGTTGGGGTAATTTTACCAAGCCGCTCACTCAAGCGTGCACGCATTTGTGATTGACAACTAAAATGCGCGATCGATCCATTTCTCCGGATCAGTTCCCCCAATTTTTTAGTGGCTATATTTAGTGCGCTGTCTATGACGCTTTCGTTCACACCGACCCCTCCAATAGTGCCGACAGGCGCGCGGGCCATTGATCCCCTTGGATGGCAACTGTGCGTCGCCCCCATGATCGATGTCACAGACCGTCATTGTCGATATTTTCATCGCTTGCTTGCCCCGCGTGCCCGCGTCTACACGGAAATGATCACGACGGGTGCGCTCACACACGGTGATATCGAACGACATTTGGCTTTTAGTCCCCAAGAGCAACCGGTTGCTTTGCAATTAGGAGGCAGTGAGCCCCACGCCCTCCAGGCTGCTGCTAGGTTGGGCGAACGCTGGGGCTACGACGAGATCATCTTGAACTGTGGATGTCCCTCTGATCGCGTGCAAAAGGGTTCCTTTGGGGCCTGCTTGATGGCAGAGCCCATGCTGGTGGCAGACTGCATCAAGGCCATGCAGGATGCCGTGAGCATTCCGGTCACCGTCAAACATCGGCTGGGCTTAGATTGGGATGAAAGTTACGGTTTCGTCAGAGATTTTGTTGGTGCACTGTATGACACAGGTTGTCGCGTGTTTATTGTGCACGCACGCAATGCAGTATTGAAGGGGCTTACACCGAAAGATAATCGTGAAATACCCGCGCTTCGCTATGATCACGCGGCTCAGCTCAAAATTGATTTTCCGGACGCCGTGATGGTGCTCAATGGTGGACTGGTATCCAGGGCGGATTGTGAACTAAAGCGCCAACGGTTTGACGGCGTAATGCTTGGCCGCGCGCCTTGGCACAACCCTATGGTCTTGAGGGAAATATCGCAAGCATGGTGGCCACAGGATACCTTGATTGCCGAGGAGGCAATCATTGAAGCGTTGGCGTGCTACGCACAGTCGCAGACCGACGCAGGTGTGCCCTTGCGTGTGGTCGTTCGCCCGTTGCTCGGCCTATTTAACGGTAGGCCAAAGTCCCGACTTTGGCGGCGGATGCTGTCCGATTCAACATTGCTCAATGAAAGCAAGGCTGACTTGATTCGTCAAGCCTATGAAAAGGTTGGTGCGCTTTAGTCCGTTTTTGGGCTTGCTTTGTCGGCAGGCCAGTCGCGAATGTAGGCTTTCAACATCGAGTTCTCAAACTTTTGAGCCGCAACGATTGCTTGGGCGAGATCGTAAAAAGAGATCACGCCAAGCAGCACTCCATCGTCCATCACGGGAACATAGCGGCAGTGATTATCCAGCATGAGGCGCTGCAGGGTGTTGGCGTCAGTGTCGGGCGTGACCGATACTGGCGAAGATTCCATAATTGCGCGTATCGGCGTGGCTCCAACGGCTCCGTGATTGCCATTGACATGACGGATGATTTCGCGAAACGTCAACATGCCGGCAAGTTTGCCGTGATCCATGATCACGAGCGAACCGATGTCATGGGCACTCATGGTTTCGAGTGCTTGTACGACTTGGGTTTCTGGTGATGCGGTATATAAGGTGTTTCCCTTTACGCGCAGAATTTCACTGACCTGTAGCATGGCTTTCCTCCTTGGTGCTGCCTGCCAATTGTAGTGTTTGTTTTCGCAGAAGCGGTAGATTTGCGGCAACGTGCGCACCCAGTAGAACGCTTAGCCATGAAAAGTACACCCAAAGCAGAAAAACCGGGATCGCTGCGAATGCCCCGTAGATCATGGTGTAAGTCGAGAAGCTTGCGACGTACAAGGCAAAGCTGAATTTCATCACTTCTAAAAGTAGTGCAGCGACAAAGCCACCCAACAACGCGTCGCGCCAAAGAACCGGAGTGTTCGGTACCACGACAAAAAGCACCGTGAGGCCCCACGCACTGACGATAAAGGGCGATAGTTTTAGTGACAGTTCGAGCAGGGCTGGAAGATGCATGACATGGCCAAACGACTCACGAGCCAAGAACGCGGTCGTCCAAAGCAGGGCGCTGAGTAAGATCGGACCGACAACAATAATCAGGATATAGACAAACAAGCGTCGTGCAGCATGGCGTTTTTCCTGGACGCACCAAACCGTGTTGAGCGCATCATCGATTGATATCACAAGCGCGATGATTGTTCCGACTAAAAATATCCCGCCGATGGCGCTTAGGTGGCTCGCCTGCGCTGCAAAGACGTTGAGATACTCCATGATGTTGCTCGAGACCTGGGATGGCAGCAAGTTATTCGCGAGATACCCTTGTAGGGCCAAGCTAAACGCTTCAAACTCAGGCAAGGCTGCAAAAATTGACAGACTCACTGCCAGAAGGGGCACGATCGCAAAAACAGTCGAAAAAGCCAAGCTGGATGCTAGCTGCATCGTATTGGCTTTCAGGGACCGCTTGAAGGCAACGACGATAGCCAGTTGCCAGGGACGCAGCGCGGTATTTAAGGAAGTGGAAGTGATAGCGGTGAACATGCCGTGGGTGTACTTCCCGAATTACGCAAGGAACGATGGATAATACTAACCTGCGAAAATTAACCAATATAAAGAACACCATGCCGCGCTTGCAAACGCTGAATACAGAGGACCGCCCAGACTTAAATGTTGCGCTGCAGCGCGCGGCAATTTCCAGCCTATTAGCTCTTTTGATTTGGTGCGTGGTTTGGGAAATCTGGTTCGCACCGCTGCGCCCAGGTGGAACAGTGTTGTTCCTTAAGGCGTTGCCGCTGGCTTTTGCTGTGCGTGGAGTCGCGCGAGGGAGCCTCTACACCATCCAATGGGCTTCGATGCTGGTGCTTTTGTACCTAATGGAAGGCGTGGTGCGGGTGATGTCGGACCCGCCGGGACCCAGTATTACGGCTGCGTGGATAGAAATTGCGCTCGCATCTGTTTTTTTCTTTTGCTCTATCTTTTATGTTCGTCCTGCGAAACGCGCGGCGGCCTTGGCCAAGAAGGAGGCGCAAAGGGCGAATGCAGTGCAGCCAGCCGATCGAAATAAGGAGTCTCGCTAAATGAATAACCACACCCTGCGAGAGGACTGTGCTTTTTTCAACGTCCCGAAGACCAACTCGTTTGCAACGTTGCCAGCAGACTTTTACACCCGCTTACCCACCACAGCGTTAAAAGACCCTGTCTTAGTTCATGCGAATCCTCTGGTAGGTGCCTTGCTAGGCTTGACCCCTGAGCATCTCTGTTCGCCGGCTTTCTTGGATGTTGTCAGTGGCTCTAACGCACTGCCGGGAGGGGACACGGTTTCGGCTGTCTATAGTGGCCACCAGTTCGGAGTTTGGGCGGGCCAGCTTGGTGACGG
>CAMBPA010000237.1 GCA_945869355.1 Bordetella parapertussis | reverse complement strand
ACAAATGAAGTTCGACCTTATCGAGAATCGCACACATGTTTAATCCAGATTCATTGCGCTTACCCTTTTTTGACGATTCACATCGCGCACTGCACGACGCCGCGCACGCATGGTCGACTCAACACCTGACCGACCGCGTGTATCACGGTAGCGTCGACTTGCGCTGCCAAGAGCTGACACGCATGCTTGGTGAGGCAGGGTGGCTGCGCTATTGCGTCCCGGCAGCCTACGGCGGTGTGTTCGAAGAGCTCGATTCACGCAGCCTCTGTTTGATGCGTCAAACGCTGGGCTATTACGACGGTCTGGCAGACTTCGCCTTTGTCATGCAAGGGCTGGGCAGCGGCCCGATCTCCCTCTTCGGCTCCGAGGCGCTCAAGCAAAAGTACTTACCGCAGGTGGCTCGTGGCACCATGCTGGCTGCCTTTGCACTCTCCGAGCCAGACGCAGGTTCAGACGTTGCCGCGATGACCACACGCGCCACACGTACCGCCACAGGCTACCGAATCAACGGCGTCAAAACCTGGATATCCAACGCAGATATCGCCGACTTTTACACTGTGTTCGCACGCGTTGAAAACGACGAAGCAGAAGGGGTGACCGCTTTTGTGGTCGATGCCCATACACCGGGCCTCGCGATCACAGAGCGTTTCGACGTGTGCGCACCCCATCCGATTGGCACTCTGACCTTTACCGACTGCGACATCGCTGTCGAACAACGTATTGGCAAGCCAGGACAGGGCTTTAAAGTTGCCCTACAGAACCTAGATGTATTTCGTGCGTCGGTCGGTGCCGCAGCCTTAGGCTTCGCAGAGGTCGCGCTTGATATGGGCATCAAGCGCGCTGCGTCGCGCCCCATGTTTGGTGCGACACTGGCAGACTTGCAGATCACGCAAGCGGCCATCGGCGACATGAGTACCGAAATCGATGCCGCGACCCTCCTCGTGTATCGCGCCGCTTGGGAACGCGACATTCTTAAGCAACGCACCACGCGTTCGGCGGCGATGGCCAAGCTTTTTGCGACGGAATCCGCTCAGCGCATCATTGATCGATGTGTGCAGTTGCACGGTGGCTTAGGTGTCAAAGTTGGACACCCCATGGAAATGTTGTATCGTGAAATCAGAGCACTACGGATTTATGAAGGCGCCACCGAGGTCCAGCAGGTCGTCATTGCGCGCGAAACCATGAAAAACAAAACAGGAGGAGTATAAAAATGAACGGTTCGGAAGCAATGGTCAAGACCCTGCTCGCAGGGGAAGTTGATATATGTTTTGCCAATCCCGGTACGTCAGAGATGCACTTCGTCTCGGCACTGGACCGCGCGCCAGGCATGCGCTGCATCCTCGGGTTGTTTGAAGGCGTGGTCAGTGGTGCGGCCGACGGCTATTACCGGATGGCTGAGAAGCCTGCCGCCACCCTCCTGCATCTGGGACCTGGCTTGGGTAATGCGTTAGCCAATATTCACAACGCTAAACGTGCCAAGACCGGGATGGTCAATATTGTCGGACAGCATGCGCTGGATCACATTCACAACAATGCCCCACTGAATTCGGATGTCGAGGCCGTGGCCCGTCCGATGTCGCACTGGGTCAAGACCACCATGTCGGCGAGCCTGGCGCCCTTGGATACGGCCGAGGCGATCTCACAAGCCCGCAGCACACCGGGCCGCATCGCAACGCTCGTCTTACCCGCGAATTGCGCGTGGGAGCCCTCTGATCCTGGACACTACTCAACGGCCCCCGCACAAACCACCGCAGCACCGCTTGCCGACTCGGTGCTCGCCATTGCCCGTTTGTTATCGGATCGCAAAACAGCCGAAGCGACAACGCTTCTGTTAGGAGGTGCTGCGCTGCGTGCCAAGTCGGCACTGCTCGCTGGCAAAATCGCTGCGCACACCGGGTGCAAGCTTGCCAGTGAGTCGCGTAACCCTCGTCTCGAACGCGGGCGCGGACGCGTCAACATCATGCCTCTGCCCTTCGCCGTCGATGCTGCAGTAGCGATGCTCAAGGACTCCAAGCACTTGGTGTTAATCGGCGGCGCTTCGCCTGTGGCTTTCTTTGCCTATCCCAACAAGCCACGCATGATTCAGCAGCCTGACTGTCAGGTACATACCTTAGCCACCTTAACGCACGATCTGCATGCAACACTACAAGCATTGGTTGACGCGCTGGGCGCTCACAACACAGCGCCCGCACAACTCTCTACAGGCCCCATCATTACCGATCTCCCTAATGGAGCACCCACGGTAGAACACATCGGTACCGTCATCACGGCATTAATGCCAGAAAACGGCATTATGGTCGAAGAGTCCGTGACCACCGGGCGTCAGTTTTCAAAACTGACACATCAAGCCGCTCCCTATGACTGTATTGAGATCACAGGTGGCGCAATCGGCTGGGGGATGTCGGCTGCCGTAGGTGCCGCAGTAGCCTGCCCCGATCGCAAAGTCGTTGCCTTGATTGGTGATGGCAGCGCGATGTACACGGTGCAAGGTCTCTGGTCGATGGCACGTGAACAGTTAGACGTCACCGTTGTGATCTTTGCAAATCGTTCATACAAAATTTTGCGTGGTGAGCTGGCAAACATGGGCGGGCCGGACGCGGGTGAAAACGCCAAGCGCATGTTGGATCTGGATCGCCCTTACATAGATTGGGTGTCCATTGCGCGCGGTCATGGCGTGCCCGGACAGCAAGTCTCCAACATGGAAGACTTTGCCCAAGCACTACGCATCGCCAACAAAGAGAAAGGCCCGCGCTTGATCGAACTCGTCATGTAAATCCATCACAACAATAACGATCAATCCTTCTGGAGACCACAACATGAAATGCTACTGCGTTGTTAACTTTCGTGAATCGTTGCAGATGTTGGAAGCCGAGACACCTACGCCCACAGGCGCTCAGGTGCTCGTGCAGGTGCGCGCCGCAGGCGTCTGCCACAGTGATATTCACTTCTGGGAAGGCGGCTACGACTTGGGCAATGGCAAAACCTTGTCGCTTACGGACCGTGGCATCAAGCTCCCCATGACCATGGGACACGAAACAGCTGGAACAGTCGTCGCAATGGGACCCGATGCCAAAGGTGTCGAGAAAGGCCGCAACTATTTAGTGTATCCCTGGATCGGTTGCCGACAGTGTCCCGCTTGTGACGAGGGTTTAGAGAACTACTGTGCGGCTCCCCAGTACTTGGGGGTTCACCGTCCCGGCGGCTACGCCGACCACCTCGTGGTTCCCGACGCACGTTACTTGATTGATATTGGTGACATGGACCCAGCTACGCTTGCCCCCTATGCCTGTTCGGGCATCACGACTTACAGCGCGATCAACAAAATCGGAGTCAAGACCTTTAGCAAACACCCGATTGTGATCATGGGCGCCGGTGGCTTGGGTCTCATGGCGATGGCGCTACTCAAAGCAATGGGTGGTGTCAGCCCCATCGTCGTTGATATCGATCCTGTCAAACGACAAGCTGCGCGAGATGCCGGCGCACTCGCCGCGATCGACGGCGCAGCGCCTGATGCTGCCAAGCAAATCATCGCAGCCAATGGCGGCAAACTCCTGCAGGGCGTTGTGGATTTGGTCGGTGCGCCGTCAACAACGGGGATTGCGTTTGATTGCCTGATTAAAGGTGGCAAGCTTGTGATTGTGGGGCTGTTTGGTGGCGGAGCGTCCTGGCC
>CAMBPA010000236.1 GCA_945869355.1 Bordetella parapertussis | reverse complement strand
AAGTCTTTTAGCGGATCGTATCCTGCATTTTTGACAAGAATCGAAGCCGTTACAAAGGTTGTGGAGTGCGCGAGTAAGGTGTAGCCATCAGCAGGAGACTTGGCGACGAGATTGGTGCCGAGCAGACTGCTCGCACCAGGACGGTTTTCAACGATAACTTGTTGCCCAAGCGCCTTAGACAAGGGATCTGCGATGCTGCGTGCGACGATGTCTACATTGCCTCCGGCGGCAACGGGGACGATTAGTCTGATCGGCCGATTCGGGTAGTTAGCCGCCTCCTGCGCAACACTGCAGAGCGTGACGAAACAAAGGGAAAAGCCGGCGAGAAATTGTTTCATAAATCTTCCTTCAACAAGAGTCAAAAGTCGTATAAGCGAGCGGGGTTATCAACCAAAATCTTCTTGGCGATGTCGGTGGTTCGAGCCCAGCGAACGACACGTCGTATCGCGGCGATGTTGTCTTCTGGGTGTGCCTTTTCAATGACGTCTGGGCTGCGAACAGTGCCTTTGGGTGGAAACGGATGAGGCCAATCCGTTCCCCAAAGCATGCGGTCTGGGTTGGCCGCGATCAGGGCGTCGGCGAAGGGGTCGAGATTCGCGTAATCGTGTTCTTCGGACACGCGATACCCAGCGGAGAGCTTGACATAAACTTTTCCAGATCGAACCAAGGACAAAAGGGCATCAAAGCCAGGCTGGTTAAGGCCTGCCTTGGCATTGAGTCGTCCAAAATGGTCAATCACAACGGTTGCGGCCGATTGCATAATCGTATCGTGCAGTCCGGTGATGACACCTAGATTGGTATACATCTGAATGTGCCAGCCGAGCGGGGCGACCTGCTTGGCGGTGCGCAAAAGCTGCTCTTGTGCAACGCTAGGATCGTTCTGCCCGATGGTCTCTAGATTGAGACGCGTGCCGCGAACGCCGCCTTGATGCAGGGTATTGAGCATCTCAGTGTTCGTCGTGTCACTAATGACTGCGACGCCGCGTGCGTTCTTGCCTATTGTGCGCATCGCCCAGAGCAGCGAAGAATTGTCGTCACCATAAGGGCTTGGATGGACGATCACAACCCGTTCGGCTCCAATACGACGATGCATGGATAAAAGGCTCTCGACCGTCGCCGTATCGGGCGTGTAGTGTCGATTACCTGCAAACGGAAAGTGCGAGGAGGGCGCAAACACATGCGTATGACAATCGCAAATGCCCGTAAGGCCGTAAGGAGGGATCCCCAAGGCATCCGTAGAAGACGACTGATTCATAAAAAAATCATCAGGAGGCGTAATGTGGGTAGCCGCCAGGTTCCGCCTCGAGCAGGCGCAACATGGCATGCCATTCGAGCTCACCGTAAGGGCGACGCACGTTAGGCTGATACAAATGTGCCGACTTCTCCAGGACTTCGTTGGACGGAAGGGCTAGTTGTGTCCCTGCTGCCATCGCATCGACTTGGGCACGGCATGACATTTCTAATTGGTACATCAGGTTAAACGCCTGAGGAACCGACGCACCGCTTGTGAGGAGTCCGTGGTTGCGCAAAATCATTGCGTTGTGTGCACCCAAGTCCTTGACGAGCGCTTCACGCTCTGCAAGATCGACCGCAGGGCCTTCGAAGTCGTGATAACCAATGTGATTATTGAAGCGGCTGGCCGTTTGTGTCATGGCCAGCAGACCGCAGGACATTGAAGATACCGCCATCCCAGCGCGCGTGTGGGTATGGATCACGCACTGCACGTCGGGGCGTGCTGTATGAATACAGCCATGGATCACATAACCGGATTTATTGATGCCGTAATCCGTATCGGGCTTACGGACGATTTCACCTTCGACGGTAATCCGTACCAAGCTCGACGCGGTGATCTCTTTGTACAACAAGCCGTAGAGATTGATGAGCAAGTCTTCCGTGCCGGGAATACGTGCCGTGATGTGGTTATAAATCATGTCGGTCATGCCGTACTTGTCCATGAGTCGATAGCAGGCCGCTAGCGTGACGCGTGCCTCCCACTCCTCTGGGCTGATCTTGCCCTTCAAGGGCTCGAATTGGGTGGAAAACTTACCTGCCATGATGATCTCCAAATGAGTATTTTGGTCAATAGTAAACCTTTGACCCGCGGTGCACTAGTTGTTCGCTTGCGCGCCGTTTAAACAGGCGGCGCAACAATAATGTCCGCGGCGTCAAGCGGTTGTGATTGATGAAATTGCTTAATGTTGCGAAACATATGTCCGACAATATGCGGCACATTGTCAAACACGCCACCCGCAGAGTGTGGTGTGGCGACTACCTGATCCATATGAAACAACGGATTGCTGGCGCTTGGTGGCTCGCCGCTAAAGGTATCAAGGCCAGCGCCAGATAACTGTCCAGCGCGTAATGCGTCGATCAGGTCTGCTTCGTCAATCAGTTCGCCCCGTGCAGTGTTGATCAGAATTGCACCACGTTTCATTTTGTTGAATGCCACGCGATTAAAGAGCTGTCGGGTTTCTGTTGCAAGAGGGGCATGTAGACTGAGCAAGTCACTTTGCGCGAGCAAGGTATCAAAATCGACGTACTCCGCACGGAACTGACGTTCTATTTCCGGTGCAACGCGCCTACGACTGTGATACAGAATCTTGACATCAAAACCGCTCAAGCGCTTCGCGACAAAACGCGCGATATTGCCAAAGCCAAACAGGCCTACAGTTTTTCCATCGAGCATCGAACACACGGTCCGTAGCTCTGTGGCAATCCATTGGCCTTCCTGCAGGCTGCGATGTGCAAGCGGTAGACGTCTAGCGGTCGCTAGCATCAACATCAGGGTGTGCTCAGACACAGGGATGGATGTTGCCCCTGCAGTAATGGCGACCGTCACGCCAGCTCGACGCGCAGCATCTAAGTCAATCTTGTCTACGCCGATTCCCCATTTTTGAATGAGTTTGAGTTTTGGTGCGCGAGCAATGAGCTCCGCGGTCACGTAAGTACCTACGGCCATGATGACGCAGGCCTCTGGCACCAACTTGCGATGCTCTGCTTCTTCGTTGGTTTGGGCAAAGGCGATGGTGAATCCATCCGGTAGCAGCGCACGCACCACGTCACGCGTGGGTTCGGCCATGGGTGTTAAAAAAGCGATGTGCTGCGTCATAGTCGAGGGCATTCTTAGCGTCTATGGAGTCTGCTCAGGCAGCTTGAATTCACCGCGTTCTACGAGCAAGCTCTTTATATCTTTCTTAACAATTTTTCCGTAGCCCGATTTGGGCATGACATCCCAGAAAAAAAACTCACGTGGCCAGCGATACTTGGCGCAGCGCCCGTCGAGGTGTCCGAGTAACTCGGCCTCACTCACCATAGGCATTCCATCGCGACGTACGATCACCGCGATACCTACCTCCCCCCACTTGGGATCGGGCATTCCTACGATGGCCACTTCCGCTACAGCGGGATGCATGAGTAATACCTCTTCGACTTCCTTCGGGTACACATTTGACCCACCAGAAATGTACATATCTGATTCACGGCCGGTGATGTAGAGCAGCCCTCGATCATCCATTTTTCCGAGATCGCCCGTGTGAAACCATCCTCCGCGCAACGCTTTTTGTGTTGCCTCTTCGTTGCCATAGTATCCCGCGAACACGGCAGGCCCACGCACACAAATTTCACCGATTTCACCACGCGCAAGCTCTTGCATCTTATCGTTCAGAATCGCGATTTCCATCCC
>CAMBPA010000235.1 GCA_945869355.1 Bordetella parapertussis | reverse complement strand
AGAGTCGGGCGCGATCGGTTGATCGACGATGGGATTGTCTTGCCATGCGCCGTCTGTGATGCTGAACGCTTACCGTTTCCTGATCATTACTTTGATCGGGTAAGTGTTGCGTTTGGTTTGCGCAACATGACACACAAAGACCGCGCGTTGGCGGAAATGGCAAGGGTGTTGCGCCCGGGCGGCAAACTACTGGTGCTTGAGTTCTCGCACGTTGCCAAGCCCCTAGCCCCCGTGTATGACTGGTATTCCTTTAACGTGTTGCCCTGGTTGGGTAGCAAAGTGGCGGGGGATGCGGAGAGTTACCGTTACCTGGCCGAATCGATACGCATGCATCCAGACCAAGAAACCCTTAAGAAAATGTTGTCTGATGCGGGATTGAGCCGTGTGCAGTACTTCAATTTGTCGGCGGGGCTGACCGCTTTGCACGAAGGCATAAAAATCCAATAAGTGAATAACTGAACTTATTTGGCTGCCTAGGGTCTATCCACTTACAATTTTGTTCAGCTTTTAGTAAGATTAGGTTTCTTGAACAAAAAACACAAAGCATTGCTTTGTCGTAGTGCGCTAGTTGATCATTATCTTTTTATTGGCGATTTTCGCTTAGGAGCAATCGATGTCTCGTTCCCTTTCACGTTTTGTAGCAGCTGCTGTGTTAGCAGTGAGCGGTCTGGCACTGACCAGCATGGCGTTTGATGCGGATGCCGCCCGTGTGGGCAAAGGCGGTAACTCTGGGCGTCAGTCCAGCAACGTCAGTAATCAGGCTCCTGCCGCCTCAACCACCACCCAGAAAAGTGCAACAGCGCCCGCCGCTGCTGCGAGCTCGACCGCTGCCGCGGCGGCTAAGCCTAGTGGTGCTTCACGCTGGCTCGGCCCGTTAGCTGGTATTGCTGCGGGCTTGGGCATCGCGGCTCTCTTGTCGCACTTTGGCTTGGGCGGCGCGATGGCAGACTTCCTCGTCATGGCCTTAGTCGCCGGCCTCGTAGTTTTTGCCGTGATGTTCATTTTGCGCAGAATGCGTGGCGGCGCAACGGCTGAACCTGCTGCGCAGGGCGCAGGCGCTGGTTCTTCCGGCGGGGCTGCTCCGGCACCCAACGACATGTGGCGTCAGTCGGCTGAGCCTGCTGCTGCACCTGTCCAGTTACCGCCGACGGCCACCGGTTCGATGTCTGCAGCAGGTTTTGGTTCGGACGCGCCAGCGCCCGACCAGAGCTGGTTTATTCCTACCGACTTCGATACACAGCGCTTTTTGGGCGAGGCTAAACAGCAGTTTGTTGCGATCCAAAAGGTGTGGGATAGCGGCAATGTCAATGAGTTGCGCAGCTTCCTGACCGATGATCTCCTGAAAGAACTTCAGGCGCAACTCAGTGGCCAGACCGGTCAAAACCATACAGAAGTGGTGTTACTGAACGCTGAGCTACTCGGTATTGAAAAGGTTAGCGATGGTCATCTGGCAAGCGTGCGCTTTTCCGGCATGTTGCGTGAGCAGGTTGGTGCTGAGGCCTTCCGCTTTGAAGAGGTTTGGAACCTGTTCAAGCCAGAGCAAGGTGGCTGGTTGCTGGCAGGTATTCAGCAAATTCCAGTCACCCAGGCGAGCTAAGCTCTGCCAATTGACTGAGAAATTAAGCATTAAACGCCCGCGAAAGCGGGCGTTTTTACTAGGTGACACGGCGACACCCGTTAAACTGTCGGTTTGGTGCCGATACGGCCAATATTCCTATAGCCCGATATTTTGAGACGAGCTCTTCCCCCGCTTCCAAGCCTTGAGGTTTTTAAACCGGTCCAAGCGCTCGCGCACGCCTTCAATTTGTTGACGAGGCAGCAGCCCTGGGCAGCGCAACGTTTAGCGCGTCACGCAGATAAAACATTACGAATCGTGTTGGGCGGTTTTTCCCTGACCTTTCAGCTTTCCGCTGCGGGTCAACTGGTGCCCGCCGAGATCAGCAGCACGCCCGATGTGGTCCTTGAGATCAATCCCCAATCCTTGGATCCCCTGGCGTGGCTGTCACCGCGTGCGCGACCCGATATGGCAGAGTATGTGCATGTGTCAGGGCAAGCAGCGTTGGCACAGGTTGTGTCAGAACTATCACGTGATTTGCGCCCAGACCCCGAGGACGCGCTTGCGCACTGGTTGGGGGATGTGGCTGCCCGAAGGCTTGTGCAGGGCGCACGCTCTGCGGCGATGAGTGCCAGTGATGCACTGCGCGGTCTTGGTCGAAATGCTGCCGAATACCTGTCGGAAGAGACCGATGCCTTGGCGAGCCGTCCACTGATGGAGGGCTTTGTTCAAGCGCAGTCACGTGCGCAGGCACAGCTATCCACCCTTGAGCAACGAGCCGCTGAGCTCAACGCCCGACTGCGCAAATTGGAAGCAAGCCGGAGCGCGGTGCGATGATGTCTTTGCCGCGACTGTTGCGAATCGTACTGGTCGTGTTCCGTTACCGGCTCGATGAGCTTGTGCTCTCCGGCATTGATCATCCGATGGCAGTGCGCCTGTTATGGCTCGCGCGGTTAGGGTCTCGCCCGACGATGGCACGCGGCGTGAGACTGCGACTGGCGCTCGAGTCACTAGGCCCTATCTTTGTAAAGTTTGGACAGGTGCTGTCTACCCGTCGTGATTTAATCCCCCCCGATATCGCCGATGAGCTTGCGCTCTTACAAGACCGTGTCGCACCGTTTCCGTCAGACGAGGCGGCCGCGCTTGTGGAGGCCGCTCTGGGCGCACCGACAGATCAACTGTTTGGGCATTTTGAGACAGACCCTGTTGCGTCGGCATCGATCGCACAAGTGCACTTCGCGGTGCTGCATGATGGCCGACATGTCGCGGTGAAAGTCCTGCGACCTGGCATGCTCGAGGTGATCGACAAAGATCTTTCTTTGATGCGCGTGCTTGCGGGCTTAATCGAGCGCTTAGCCCCCGACGGCCGCAGGCTTAAGCCGCGAGAAGTCGTTGGAGAGTTTGATAAACACTTGCACGATGAATTGGACTTGCTTCGTGAAGCTGCGAACTGCAGTCAGTTGCGACGTAATTTTGCCGCGGACGGTGATCGCCGCAATTTGCTGTGGGTCCCGGAGGTGATGTGGGATTACTGCGCATCGAATGTTTTTACCATGGAGCGCATGTACGGAATTCCCGTGAGCCAGGTCGATCGGTTGCGCGCCTTGGGCGTTGATATTCCGACACTCGCTCGTAAGGGTGTTGAGATCTTTTTTACGCAAGTGTTTGACGATGGCTTTTTTCATGCGGATATGCACCCTGGCAATATTTACGTGTCGGATCAGCCGGATACACTTGGGCGCTACATTGCGTTGGATTTTGGCATTGTGGGATCATTGTCCGAGTTCGATAAGAACTATTTGGCACAGAATTTCCTGGCTTTTTTCCAAAGAGACTACCGCCGTGTTGCCCGCCTGCATATTGAGTCGGGTTGGGTGCCCCCCACGACGCGCGAGGAAGAGCTCGAGGGGGCGGTGCGTGCGGTTTGCGAGCCTTATTTTGACCGCCCGTTGGCAGAAATCTCACTTGGGCAAGTACTTTTGAGGCTTTTCCAGACATCTCGGCGCTTTAATGTTGAAATACAGCCTCAGCTGGTTTTATTACAAAAAACGTTGCTCAATGTCGAGGGCTTAGGACGTCAGCTTGATCCGCAACTAGATTTGTGGAAAACGGCTAAACCCTACCTTGAAC
>CAMBPA010000234.1 GCA_945869355.1 Bordetella parapertussis | reverse complement strand
CTTACCTTATGCAAATAGTGGGGACTGGAAGGCGCAAGCATTTCCACACAAGAAATAAGCTGCTGATCAAACCGTGTTAATTTTGGTTTAAACGGACAGAAAATACGGGAGATCTCATGAAAGGTGTCGTCGTATGTCCGCAGCGTTATGACCATTGATCAATTGCAGCCACACTTATGATTGCTTTAGTAGAAGGGTATCGCGCGGGACTGTTCGCCCGCAGTCAATGGTGGCCTAACATCCTGGCAGGGCTGATCGTCGGTATTGTGGCGTTGCCTCTTTCCATGGCGTTTGCGATTGCCTCGGGTGCGCGACCTGAGCAAGGCATCTACACAGCGATCATTGGTGGAGGACTAGTCACGTTGTTGGGTGGCAGCCGACTGCAAATTTCAGGACCTACCGGTGCATTTATCGTGATTTTGGCTGGCATTACCGCCAATTACGGTATCGCCGGTTTACAGATCGCGACATTGATGGCTGGGATTATTTTGCTCGTCATGGGACTGGCGAAAATGGGCGGCCTGATCAAATTCATCCCGACGCCCGTCATTATTGGTTTTACAACCGGTATTGGGGTGATCATCTTTGTCGGACAGTGGGCGTATTTTTTAGGTTTGCCTAAACCCAGTGGCGATCATTTCCATGAAAAAGTCTGGTCGTTGCTGTTGGTACTGCCTCAGACCCATTGGCCGACGCTACTAATCGCCGCGTTGAGTTTGTTGATCATATTGTTCGCCAACAAAATCAAAATTTTTAAACGTATCCCTGGTCCATTGCTGGCGATGGTGTTTGCGACCATTTTTCAGGCGGTGGTGCAGTTGCCTGGAGTTGCCACGATCGGGTCTATGTTTGGCGGTGTGCCGCAGGGGTTGCCCTCTTTTGCCTGGCCCGACATGACGGTTTCGAAGGTCCTCAGTCTGGTTGGACCAGCTTTCACGATTGCTATGTTAGGCGCGATCGAGTCCCTGTTGTCGGCGGTTGTTGCCGACAGGATGGCCGGCACGCACCACAACTCTAATCAAGAACTCATCGGCCAAGGCGTAGCCAATATCGTGACCCCATTGTTTGGTGGCTTTGCCGCGACTGGTGCGATCGCGCGTACTGCGACCAATATTAGAAACGGTGGTACGGGGCCCTTAGCCGGTATCGTCCATGTTTTGACCCTCGTGTTGATCCTCTTAGTGTTGGCACCCCTCGCTTCCAGCATTCCCTTGGCAGCTTTGGCAGCGATCTTATTTGTCGTTGCTTGGAATATGAGCGAGTTGCACAATTTTGGTCGTCTTTTGTTGCGTGCGCCGACTGCTGATCGCGTTGTCTTGGTTGTGACGTTTTTATTGACGGTCTTTGTCGATCTCGTGGTCGCAGTCAACATCGGTGTAATGCTCGCAATTTTTCATTTCCTCAGACGCATGGCCGCGTCAGTTGAAACGCGCGAAATCCCAGAGGATGCTCTCGAGCGTGAGTTTGCAGGCAGACAGAACTTTAAGCGTCCCGATGGTGTGATGGTCTATGAAATCGATGGCCCCATGTTTTTTGCGGCAGTCGGAAGTTTTGAGCGTGTACTTAAACACGCCGCCACCGATCCGGAGGCTCTCGTGATTCGCTTGCGTCGAGTTCCCTTTATTGATGCGACAGGTTTACAGTCCATCGAGGATGTCGTGAGCGATTTACACAAACGCGGCATTCAAGTTTTTCTGTGTGAGGCGAATACTAGAGTCATTCAAAAAATGCGCCGTTCTGGTTTGGTAGGCGAGCATTCTTTTGCCCTGTATTGCGACACGCTTGAGCAAGCGTTCGAACATAGCGGTATGACAGGAGCCAAACTTGGGCGGCATACCTAATTGCAATCGCATCGCTTGATTTCCTGTATCGACAACATTAACCGCAAATCGATTTTTTTCTAAATGCGATACCCAGTCAGCGCAACACCCACAGTTAGGATCCTTCCACACTGTCATCGTCAAATCAACAGCTGTGGCAAACGCCTTAAGCGGAACTGCGCTCACCGCGAGTAGCGTCAATAAAAAAGAACGCCTAACCGTCATTGCTGGCTGACTCACACAATTGTTTCGATATATTCGCTGAAATAACAAATCAAGTTTACTTAGACTCAGCTAACCACGAAGTGTTGCCCACATTACATCTCTGTCATTAAAAAGGGCTCTGTTCGCGCAAAGCCCTGACCTATTTAGCTAAGATTTACAAATCATTCAAACATTAAAGCGGTCTGAGTCCATCACCTTGCTCCATGCAGCGATGAAGTCTTGGACGAATTTTTCTTTATTGTCATCTTGCGCATAGACCTCTGCATAAGATCGCAATATCGAGTTCGAACCAAAGACTAGATCGATACGCGTGGCGGTCCACTTCGTTTTGCCAGACTTGCGCTCAACGATGTTGTAACTATTGCGTCCTGTGGGTTTCCACGAGTAGGCCATATCAGTCAGATTCACGAAAAAGTCGTTAGACAGTGTACCTTCGCATTCAGTCAACCCGCCGTGTTTCGTCGCGCCATAGTTTGTACCCAACACACGCATGCCACCGACAGCGATGGTTAATTTTTTTAGACAACGATTTTGGTGAACCAAGACTCGTTTTTTTAGAAAACTGGTCGCCCATCTGCTAAAGCCTGAGCCGCTTGTTTTTGCGCGATATTGTCCAGATCGACTTCGGTTAATCCGAGCAAGCGAGCCGGGTTGGTTCTGACCATTTTTTTTATGTGCTCTTCGGGCATGCCAAGCATAAGAAAACTGCCGATTAGCATGCGCATGGTTTCCGATGCAGGCGGAGCCCATTCAAAAAAATAATCTGTCGTCAAGATCACTTTGTCAGGACTGATCTCGGACATAATATTGACAAACTCTTTTGCTTTGATGCGTTGAAAAGCTGGCAGACAGCCTAAGGCGCAAAACTCGCAGACGGCTCCGAGTTGACACATATCTTTGATTTCTTGAAGATTGGCGCCTACTGAATTACTGTCAGGATGCGAGAAGATCACCTCTTCAATGCCGTAGTCTTTTGCACCATCGGCGAGCGCAATGGATTCTTTCGGTGATACGTGGCCGCTACACACGGTCATCCCATACTGACGCGCAGCATCTAGGCATTCCCGACATTCCGCAGTAAGTCTGCCGTGTGAATCAGTCAGTCGTATGCCTTTACCAGGTTTAAGTTTGCTTTCAGCACGATCAATAAAGTGACTCAAATGATGGCTCATTCCGCCGCGTTCTATATCGTTTTCAGCACTCCAGGTTGGCATGAATAACATTTTCGCACCTTGCTTGGCTGCGACTTCAATTGCCATTGGATTCAAACCGCCTACGGTGTAATTCAGCGTAATGCTCGGGTAAATTTCAAGACCAGGCACCAAGTTCTTTAGGTGGTAGGCTCGCCCTACTGTGGGAAACATATGAGACTTGAGTACGACACCGGTCATACCTGCGTTTCGCGCGATCGACATCTCGTCGACGTCTTCCATTCGCGTCTTGCAGTCGAAACTAATTTCTGGATAGCCATGATGATGCAGATCAAAAGATCCCTGTAGTAAACGATCGATTTTTGATGGTCCACCTGGAGGGAATGGGTAGGTATGGGATATGGTCATGAGGCTACCTCTTATTTAGTAGGTGTTGTTCGAAGGCTCTGATTGCGTCCAATCCTAGAGCATGATTAGTCTGACTCAGTG
>CAMBPA010000233.1 GCA_945869355.1 Bordetella parapertussis | reverse complement strand
GCTTCGAGGGCTGTGCCCTTGTGCATGCAGGCGTCCTAGATAATGCCGAATATTGCCATTGACGACTTGCTCGAGTGGCTTGTCCTCATGGAGTCTGACAAGCTGTTGCAGGTCACGGCGGTAGGCGTCAAGCGTATGAACAGAATAACGTCGGTTGCGCTCGAGATGCGTCAGCCACTGAACGACGCTTTCAGGCAGCAGAGGTTCGGTGGACTCGGACATTTTCTTCAAGCGCGGGTGTTGAGTGTCGGGATCGTTGGGTCGCTAGAAGTCGCGCTGCCGTTTAAACGCGAAAGCGCTGCGCTGGCGAGAATCCCGACTGTCTGCAGAAAAGCGCGACCCATCTCTGGCGCAAAGCGTTCAGCGTCCTCCGAACCGAGCACGAGCATGCCGAAGGCGGGCGCGTTGGGGGCGGGACGCAGTGCCAGCACGGCAAACGATGCAGGTGGGCGCTTGAGCCAGCTAGCAGCGGTGAGTTTGGTGTCGTTCCCGCAGTGCGGCGTGGTCAGCGCATTGGCGTAGTCACGCACCTCATCAGACACCGCTTCGCCGATGCCCTCTTCCGGGAGATTTAAGTCCCACAGGCGCATACCGACCTCTTGTAAATTGAACTGCTCAGCCAGGCCTTGCGCGACTTGCTCTGGCACACGCGCATTGATGGGCTCACCTAGCATGCGTACACACCAGCGATTGAGCTTATCCGTGGTCAACTCATTTAATGCGGCATTGCGCACGAGTTCGGCGAGTCGGAATTCAAAATCTTTCAGGCGCTCGCGCAACGTTAGAATTTGACGCTCACCCAGAGAAATCGCGCGTGCTTGATGGGGATGCGGTACTTCGATTGTTGAAAAGAGCTCCGCATGTTGCACAAAGAATTCGGGATGCTCTTGCAGGAAACGCGCAACGGTCTGTGCGGTTAGCGAATCGGTCATGGCTACCTACTCATTAAGAAGAATGAACTAAATGCCTGCGGGGATTGAGGCGACCAAGTGGTCGATATCAATGCTGCTGGAAAAAACAGTTGTGGTCGGACCGGTCATGCGCAGCGCCAGACCATCCCATTCGATCGTGAGCCAGCCGCCTCGCGCGCGTAAGCGCACCGGGGAATCGAGAAGCCCGCGCCGAATACCGGCCGCCACTGCGGCACAGGCGCCTGTGCCACAAGCGAGCGTTTCACCTGCGCCGCGTTCGTACACCCGCAGGTAGGCGGTGTGCCGATCGACGACTTGTAAAAAGCCTGCGTTCACACGGCGCGTAAACCGCGGGTGGGATTCAATCAACGGACCGATTTGCGCCACGGGGGCGTGATCAACATCCGCAACAACTTGCACGGCGTGCGGATTTGAAATCGCAACGGCCGAAAGCCAGACGAGTTGCTCGGCCCCATTCACATGTAAGGGTAAGCCATAGAGTGTGTCTTTGCCCTCAGTGCGCGTGGCGAGCCCCGTCAGATCAAACGGCAGGTCGGCAGGCGCAAAGCGGGTTTGACCCATATCCACCACAACATCCCCATTCGGCAGTGCCTCAAGGGTGATGAGGCCAGTCGCGATTTCCGCACGTAAGGGGTTACGTGAGGACAACTTTTGTTCGTGAACAAATTTAACGAAACAGCGCGCGCCGTTCCCGCAGTGTTCGACGTCACCGCCATCTGCATTGAATATGCGATAACGAAAATCCGCTTCAGGATGGTGGGGCGCGTCGACTAATAAGATTTGGTCACAGCCAATGCCGAACTGTCGGTGAGCGAGCGCCCGTGCGCGTTCTGGGGTCATGTCAATGGACTGACGCACCCCATCGAGCATGACGAAATCATTGCCCAAACCGTGCATTTTGGTGAAGTTCCAGATCATGTAGGCATTATCCCCCATTTAGTTGATGGGTAGATACCTGTGTGCTTGTGACTTGCAGGCGTAAGGGTATAAGCAGACGTAATTACAACAATTGATTAATTTCGCTTAAAATACCATCAGTCGCTGAGTTAACCGACAACTTGCGGAGCGACTACGCTGGGTCTAAGCCGATGGGCTGGGCCGGCACAAAAATAATTCCGCTAAAGCGTCGCGCCCATTCCAGCGTCTATCAGCGTCTTTGACAGGTAAAGGTACGGGGTGCAACGCACCTCCTTAACCTATCCCTCTGGTTTTTCCAGAAAAGGACGTGATCATGTCTAAAGCTAGCGATTATCTCTTTACCTCTGAATCGGTCTCTGAAGGCCATCCCGACAAGGTCGCTGACCAAGTCTCCGATGCCATTCTCGACGCGATTTTCACCCAAGACCCTCACGCCCGTGTCGCCGCCGAAACGCTGTGTAACACTGGCCTGGTCGTGCTTGCCGGTGAAATCACCACCTCAGCAAACGTTGACTACATTCAGGTTGCGCGTGACACCATCAAGCGCATCGGCTACGACAATACTGAATACGGTATTGACTACAAAGGTTGTGCCGTGTTGGTGGCCTATGACAAGCAATCACCTGACATCGCGCAGGGTGTGGATCGTTCGTCCGAAGACTATTTGAACCAAGGCGCTGGTGACCAAGGCTTGATGTTTGGTTACGCGTGTAACGAGACACCGGATCTGATGCCCGCACCGATCTGGTACGCACACCGTTTGGTACAGCGTCAGAGCGAATTGCGTAAAGACGGCCGCCTGCCTTGGCTGCGCCCAGACGCAAAGTCGCAAGTCACTTTCCGTTATGTGGATGGCAAGCCGGTTGAAGTGGATACGGTTGTTTTGTCGACTCAGCATGCCCCCGAGATTTCGCAGACAGCGATTCATGAAGCGGTGATCGAAGACATCATTCGCCCAAGCTTCCCAGCAGGCTTGTTGACTGCAAAAACTAAGTTTCTGATCAACCCGACCGGTCGCTTTGTGATCGGTGGCCCCCAGGGCGATTGCGGGTTGACCGGCCGTAAGATTATTGTTGACACGTACGGTGGTGCTTGCCGCCATGGTGGCGGCGCCTTCTCGGGCAAAGACCCTTCAAAGGTTGATCGTTCAGCGGCTTACGCGGCGCGTTACGTTGCCAAAAATATTGTGGCTGCCGGTTTGGCTAGCAAGTGCGAAGTGCAGGTCAGCTACGCGATTGGTGTTGCAGAGCCTATCAACATTACCGTCAACACCGACGGCACAGGCGTGGTGTCAGACGAGCAGTTGTCCAAGTTGGTCCGTGAGCATTTCGACTTGCGTCCCAAGGGCATCGTCAACATGCTCGACCTCTTGCGCCCGATCTACAGCAAGACAGCTGCCTATGGTCACTTTGGCCGCAACGAGCCTGAGTTCAGCTGGGAAGCCACTGACAAGGCCGCGACGCTCAAGAAGGCCGTTTAATGGCTGACACGAGCACGCCCGATTCACCTTGCGTCGCGGTCTGCTCGACCTTGTTTGACGACATCTGTCGTGGCTGCGGTCGCACCGTGATGGAGGTCTCGAACTGGGTGTTTATGGACGACGCTGAAAAACAAGCCGTCTGGGTGCGTATTCGTGCCGAAGGCTACCCAAGACGACCTGACGGAAAGTAAAAAAGAAAAGAGCGCTTGGTGTGAACTGCACCCTAAGCGCTCTTTTTTACTTCGGTCGCACGAACGCTGCGGCTTTATTTCTTATCTGACAGCGTGTCGCCAGCCCGTTTCTCTGTGAGCTTGGCAATCGCAGTGTGATCTTGTCCCGGTCCTAACATGGCAGCGCAA
>CAMBPA010000232.1 GCA_945869355.1 Bordetella parapertussis | reverse complement strand
GGCGGGCTGTTGTCGGTCTCAAGGGTGGGCCCACCGACCGGGGGCGGCGCGCTACTGGTATCCTGCGGGGAGCTCAGCTCCGGCGCAAGCGTCGTGGCTTGATCCTCGGGTAGAGGCTCATCGGGTGTGGTTTTTTTCTTGAAGAAGCGAAACATAGTGAAGAAGTATATTCGGATCGTTGGTGGACAGTTTCGTCGCACACCAATTGAGGTGATCGAGGCAGACGGTTTGCGTCCCACACCAGACCGAGTACGAGAGACCTTGTTTAATTGGCTAAATTTTTTTTGGCAAGGTGACTTTCAGAGTAAACGCGCGCTGGACCTCTTTGCCGGAAGTGGCGCGCTAGGGTTTGAAGCGGCCTCGCGTGGGGTCGCGCATGTCCAGATGGTGGAACAACACCCCAAAGCGGTTGCCGCCTTGAAGGCTTTACGCGACAAGTTAGGTGCGCAAGCAGTTAGAATTCACGCGGGTGACGCAAAGCATGTGGTCGAAAGACTAGAGGCTGCGCGGTTTGACCTTATTTTTTTAGATCCGCCATTTGGAAAAAACTGGCTTAAAGAACTCTGGCCCCTCCTTCCTAATTTGTTAGAACCCAACGGTCTTGTTTATATTGAGGCCGAAAAACCGATTGTTGTACCCGAGCAGTACGACTTATTGCGCCAAGACCGTGCAGGGGCCGTACACTATCACCTCCTTCAAATTGCTGCATTGCAAAAATGATCACTGCTATCTACCCCGGTACGTTCGACCCAATGACACGTGGTCACGAAGACTTAGTGCGCCGAGCAGCCAGCCTGTTTGACCGCGTTGTGGTCGGCGTCGCGCACAGTCGCAACAAGAAACCGTTCTTTGCTATCGAAGAGCGCGTTGAAATCGCCCGCGAAGTATTGGGCCACTATCCCAACGTTAAGGTGGCGAGCTTTGCTGGCCTACTCAAAGATTTCGTGCGGGAGCAAGACGGACGTGTGATTGTTCGCGGCCTGCGCGCGGTGTCTGACTTTGAATATGAGTTTCAAATGGCCGGCATGAATCGCCATTTGCTTCCGGAAGTAGAAACCTTGTTCATGACACCGTCAGATCAGTACCAGTTTATTTCCGGTACGATTGTGCGTGAAATCGCCGAGTTAGGTGGGGATGTCAGCAAATTTGTATTTCCGTCGGTCGACCGCTGGCTGCAAGCCAAAGCGAAAGAGCGTCGCGAACAAAACGCTGCCGCACCCAAAGCGTAATCCTCAACGGGATTATGTCAGACATCTTTTAGGACCTTTATGGCCTTACGCATCACCGACGAATGCATCAATTGCGACGTGTGCGAGCCACTATGTCCCAATGGTGCCATCTCGATGGGCGAAGAGATCTACATCATTGATCCTGCCTCTTGCACGGAATGCGTCGGTCATCACGGCGAACCTCAGTGCAAGGTTGTGTGTCCCGTCGAGTGCATTGAAATCCATCCGCAATGGAAAGAAGGCCAGGACGCCCTGATGGCTAAGTATCGCGTCCTGACCGCAGCAAACGCAGCAAAAATTTAACTCCGTCGAAAAGCTTACCCTTGCGGCCAAACGGGTTGTTTCCTGTCGGGATGAATTTTGACAAAACGGCATGACTGTCCGAGCGCTTTGCTGAACCAAACTGCGGCAACCTCACCCTCATCCACCACAACGACAGCTTGCTTGGCGATCGTTGCTTGACGATTGACGCTATCGTCGTCCTCGATCACGTCTAAGGGGATGTCCATGCGCAGCATCCCCGGCGCACGCAGCACCAAGGCACCCATTTTTAAATCGACTGTCACCTCTGACAACGTTGGGCAGGCCTGGGCTGTTAACCACTCACCCTGCGCATCGATCACCATCCAGCGATGGTGGTAATCGCCCGCTAGCCTATGGTCTGTGCCAGTACAACCGGCCACTGGAAAAAATTTCGCTTGTGTCATATCGCTGAGTTCCAAAGATTTCACGCTGCCGACACTTTAGCGCATCCCACCATGCAAAAAATACCCAAGGCGGCTCGTGCGAAAGCGCACTTGCGGCACTCGTCGGGAAATAACAAGCCTAGGGTTTTCCTGAGATGTCTTTTCTTGACAAAAACTAAGTAAAACCGTCCTATAGAGGGTAGTTCAAAACACATAACTATCATCTGAACACTACGGGAGACAAAAGATGAGTGCAACTTCAACATCGAGTTCAAAAACGGCCCTTCGCCGCAAATTGTTAAAAGGCGCAGCCGCAACTGCCGGCATGGCCGTCTTGGGTTCCCCGGCAATCTCACTCGCGCAGAACAAGACCATCCGTATCGGTATGCCCACGATTCTATCGGGTCGTGTGGCCATGCTTGGTATCTCCTCGCGTAACGCCGTCGCGCTTGAAGTTGAGAAATTTAACGCGGCGGGTGGCTTAGGCGGACGTATGATCGAAATGGTCGTGCGCGATTCCAAAGGCCAGCCCCAAGAAGCAGCACGCGTTGCCCGCGAACTGGTTACCGGCGACGGCTGTGAAATGATTTTGGATGCAGAAGCGTCATCAGGCGCCTTCGCGGTGCACGAAGTCGCAAAAGATTTAGGCGTGCTGGTCGTGCACACCTGCTCAGAGACATCGTCACTGACTGCAGATCCAAAATTGCGCTTCCCTACGGCGTTCCGTTCCGCGCGACAAGGCATCCACGATGCAATCGTTGGTGGGTCCTATGGCGCCGAGGTTGCTAAACGTCTCAAACTCAACCGCTGGATGAGTATCTCGCCCGACTATGCATATGGCCGCGACACCACGGCGGAATACTTTGAATATCTCAAACACTTCAACAAAGACATTGAAGTCGTCGGTCAAGTTTGGCCCAAACTCTTTCAAGCAGACTACAGCGAAAACATTACACGCCTCGTTCAAGGCAAACCGCAGGCGCTTTACTCTGCGCTGTGGGGTGGCGACATGACTTCGTTTATCGATCAAGCAGGCATCTACGCTCTATTTAAAGACAAGCAATTCTTTTCGCCAAACTTAGCCGAATATGCGGTATTGACGGCGGTCAAGAGCGTTCCACCAAACATGCACTCAGGTAACCGCTACCTGCGTAGCTTTCCAAACACCCCCACGAACAACGCGTGGGCCGATGCCTATCAAGCAAAGTTCAAAGAGCTCGCACTGAACTGGTCTTGGGAAAACTCTGCCGGCATTAACCTCATCATGACCGCGATGAAAAAAGCCAATAGTTCTGACAGCAAAAAAATTGCTGAAGCGATGCGCGGCTTAAAAATTGACTCGCCTTTCGGCGCCGACGGTACGCTCACCATGCGGGCTGAAGACCACACGTTGGTGAACTACGCAATTGGCTACGGCTCGCTCACCAACAAAGAGCCCTACATGACCAATCAGGTCAACGGCAACTGGGCTCAAATTTATGAACTCGAAACCGAATGGAAGAAGCGTAAAGGCTGGGCATAAGCCCCGCTGCTCTTTACACTGAAGTAGACGGGGTCTCTGCCATGTTGATTGGCAGAGACCCCTTTCGTATCGAGCGCAGGTCTTGTTAACTCTCGCCCTCGTTGTGTAACACTTTGGTACTACTCGGAGACATCTTTGGATCCCACCGCACTATTCGAATGCCTCTCGTCCATTTCTTGCATCGTCACACAGACCAGCACCGGTCTTATCGTGGGCGCCCTACTCTTTTTAGTCGCCGCCGGTCTGACGCTCATCTTCGGC
>CAMBPA010000231.1 GCA_945869355.1 Bordetella parapertussis | reverse complement strand
GGCGGCTTGCAGTGAAAGGATGTGGTGAAACATTCTTAAATGAGGCGGCTCATTCCAATGAATGTTCTGTGACGGTGTGTTGTAGCCGACTGCAACGATCTCGGCGTTCTGCAGCGCAAGCACACGCCACGCTTCCCCCCACCTACGATCGTTACATAACAACATGCCGATGCGGGAATCCATTGTTTCCCACACATTAAATCCCTCGTTTCCAACTTCGAAATATTTTTTCTCTAAGTGTTGAAACGGCGCATGTGCTTTGTTGTCGCTGTGGCCTGGGAGGTGGATCTTGCGGTAGCGACCAACGATCTGGGCCTGCTGATTGACAAGAATCGATGTGTTGAAGCACTTTCCTTCGTTCGACACCTCGGCGTAGCCGAGATAGAAACCAATATTGAGCTTCTTTGCCGTGTCGAACAGAATCTGTGTTTCAGGACCCGGCATGGAATTCTCAAAGTAGCGATCAATCGCTTCTTTTTCGGTCATCCAGTAACGTGGGAAAAAAGTCGTCAGCGCAAGTTCTGGAAACACCACCATCTTTGCTCCGCGACTTGCGGCTTCTTTCATCATCTCGAGTAAGCGCGAGACGGCATGCTTGCGGTTGTCAGTCGGCTGAATGGGTCCAAGCTGTGCAACGGCTAAACCAAAAGGGCGTTTGCTCATGATCAGCCTTTATCCGCAGGATCGACAGAAAAATACTTGCGCATCACTGAATTGGGATTGCCGGTGAGGCGCTGACGCAAGACCGGTTCGGGGGTGCCGCGCTTGATGAATTTGCCAGAGCCGCGCTCGACTTGAAGCTTGCCGTTGTCGACAACGATACGTCCTCGGCTGAGTACTTGCTCCGGCCAGCCGGTGATTTGCTTGCCCTCGTAAGGGGTATAGCCTACGTTGTCGTGCAACATGCTGGTCGAGATTGTGACGGCTTTCTCTGGATTCCAGATCGCGAGGTCCGCATCGCTACCCACGGCGATCGTACCTTTTTGTGGATACATGCCATACGTGCGCGCATGGTTGGTGGCTGTCACCGCGACAAAGCGTTCAATCGTCATGCGGCCCTTCAAGACCCCTTCAGAAAAGAGCAAAGGCATGCGGACTTCAAGCCCTGGGACACCGTTTGCCATATCTTTGAACGTGGTGGCATCACCTTTGGGTAGCTTGCCTGATTCATCAAAGCGGTAGGGCGCATGATCGGAAGAGAACATTTGCAAGGTGCCGTTGATCAAGCCTTGCCATACAGCTTCTTGTGAGGCCTCGTCACCCGGTGGAGGACTGCAACAAAATTTTGCGCCTTCTAGGCGAGGCAGATCAATATCTTTTGCGGTTAGGAATAAATACTGGGGGCAGCTTTCCGCATGAATCGGTAGGCCCAGCGCTTGGGAGGAGTGAATCACGCGAACCGCCTCTTGACCCGCGACGTGCACAATGAGGAGTGGCACATCGACTAAGCGTGCGAGTGCGACAGCGCGGTTGGTCGCTTCGCTCTCTGCGATATTGGTGTGAGCCACTGCATGGTATTTTGGTGTGGTAAGTCCGCGATCAACTAAGCGTCGAGCGATCCACCGAATCATGTCGTTGTTCTCGGCATGGACCATCACCAGCGCACCTTCTTTGCCCGCGCATTCGAGCACATCTAAGACTTGATAGTCATCAAGCTTCATACGGTCATACGTCATGTAGATTTTGAATGACGTGATGCCATCTTTAATGACAGCAGGCAGGTGTTTTTCTAACGCCTCGGGTGTTGGGTCGGACAGGATCAGATGAAAGCCATAGTCGATGACGGCTTTCTCAGCAGCGCGTTTGGAATAGTCCGCAACCACTTCTGGGATCTGATTGCCGCGGTGCTGGGCTGCGAACGGGACGATAGTGGTCGTTCCACCAAAGGCGGCGGAGACGGTCGCGCTATAAAAGTCGTCGGCACACATCATGCCCATGCCCGAGAGCTGTTCGACATGACAATGGCTATCGATGCCGCCTGGCAAGACCCAGCGTCCCTGCGCATTGACATCTTTTTTGCCTGCAGGCAGATTTTTTGCGATCGTCACGATCACGCCATCTTTAATACCGATGTCAGCGTAATACGTTTCATTTGCAGTGCAGATGCGACCGTTGCGGATCGTGACATCAAAATCAGTGCTGGTGCTCATCATCCATTCTCGCTCAAGCAGGGTGTTTTGGCGCTCTTGGGTTTGCGTCGATCTTGGTTAGGCCTTGACGGGCTGTCTGCCGCGCGCAGTGGTCGATAAGCCGACGCGCGCCACGGTGGCTTCAAGCTCTTTGATGGTGAGTGCGTCAATACGCATCCCAGGTGATCGAATAGCGTTGCTGCGGATCGCACCACGTTGCTGATAGATGTACTTGCGCAGTGCTAGGCCGATCTTAGGTTGAAATTCGTAACGAATCAATGGGCAATACCGATCAAACACGGCAGCCGCGCCTTGGTGATCGCCCGCTGCAAAACGGTTATAGATTTCGACCAGTACTTCTGGATAGGCAAAGCCAGTCATGGTGCCGACCGCGCCACGTTGGAGCTCTTCAAGGAAGAACATGCCGCCTAGGCCACCGAATATCTTCATGGCTTCATCGCCAGCCAGATCACGAATGCGACTGATTTTTTGACCAACCGGCGGCTCTTCCATTTTGATCATGTGCACGCCGCCTTCCTTGCCTAAGCGTGCAACAACTTCTGGCCGAATCTCCGTGCCAAAAGAATCAGGGAAGTCGTGAATGACGACAGGAATCTTGACCGCATCGGCGACGGCTTTGTAATAGTCAAACAGCAAGGCATCACTGGCATTATCTAGGGGTGCTGCAAACACTGCGGCCGCGCCCGAGTCTTGTGCTTCCTGCGCTTGTTCGATCGCGCCTGTAATGCCATGTGCACGCACGCCTACCCAAACAGGTACACGACCTTTGGTGTGTTTGACGAAAGTGTCCGTCACTAAACGACGCTCGGTATTATTCAGTTTATGCAACTCGCCCAAGAATCCCAGAATGGCGAAGCCTGTGATGCCGGTATCCAGTAGAAAGTCGACCAGGCTCTTGATGCTTTCCGTATCGACCTTGAGTGCGTCGTCAAACGGGGTGGGGCAGATTGTGAATACACCTTTGGCATTAATGGGGGCAGGCATTGCGTCTCCGAATTAAAGTCTGTGGCAGGCAAGAGTGGCCGTTGATTGCTTTATGCTATCTCTCTTGCATCAGAACATCACTTGTTTTTTTATCAGTTTGCCATAACTTTATGTTATGGACTTTACGTTGCTTTGTTTCATGCTGAGCGGGATCGCAAAACCTTGTGTTTTGACAGTTTCGCGCAGAGACATCGCAAAATCTTGTGCCAATTGAGAAAGGGGCTCAAAACGTGACTGCACCAGATTGATCGCGAGCGTCTTTGTGTGTGCGATCGGACGCACCACAAAGTCGCCTTGCGCGCTGTGCGCTGAGAACTCGTCCACAATGGCGATCCCAGCGCCTGCCTTAACGAGCGAACAGGCATTATGCGGTGAGCTGACTTCAATGGCGACTCGGCGCACGTGGCCTGCCTCTTGGTACATCTGCTCGACTAAGGTGCCGAACGGTGTTTCGCTGCGATAGGAAACGAGCGGGTAGGGAATCAGGTCTTCGATCGTGAGCATGGAGCCACTTGCCAGGGGATGGTTGTAGGGGAAAATGCAGACTAGGTTTCCTTGTCCGATCG
>CAMBPA010000230.1 GCA_945869355.1 Bordetella parapertussis | reverse complement strand
CTGCAGTCAAGCCTGTCATTTTATGTACGGCCGTTTCAAGCGAAAACAAACCTAGGCTACGACGATAGTGCCCAAGCACGCGAGGAAACGTTGACCACAAACGAGGATGTGGAGAGGCATCATGTGGCAGTCCATCGGAACCAATCATCGTCGGCGCAAATTGTAGAATTTTTTGTACGTCGCCCTCATCCATCCGAAAGTAAATCGCACCAGCAGGTAACAAACGCTCGATCGCCTCATCTTGCGACATGCCCATCTGTGCTGCAATCTTGTCCAGATCCTGCCCCGCGTACTGCGGCAAAGGCTTAGACCACGTCACAATCACACGAGCCGAGGTGCTCGCACGGCTGGCAGACAACACTGTTGAACCAGCTGTGTAGGGATAGCAGTCCAGGCAAATCGGTTGCATGGTCATGCTCTTACGAATGAACTCAAGCGTTTCGTCTGAGCGGCCGTAGTTCTTCTGCCCAATCACCTTATGGTGCGAAATCACAACCGGCACACCAACTTCACGACCAATACGGAAAGTCTCTTCGAGTGAGTCCATCACGCCATCTGCCTCATCACGCATATGCGTGCAGTACAAGCCGTTGTACTTTTTAAGCGGTTTACAGATCTCGATGACTTCCTCAGTCGGCGCGGCAACCGCAGGCTCATAAAACAAACCCGTTGAAACACCAATTGCGCCGGCTTGCATCGCCTCGACGACAAGCTCTTGCATTGCCTGAATTTGTTTGGCATTAGCAGGTTGTTCAAGATCATCCATGGTCGCCACACGCAAGGTTGTGTGCCCAACCAACATCGCGCGGTTGGTGGTCGCAGGCTCAGCCTTCAACGCATCGAGATACTCTTTAAAACTACGGAAACGAAACCACTTGCCTTCGTCGTCCAACAGATTCAAGGGAGGCGTGACAGGATCAGGAATCGAGCGTGGCATCGGCGCTAAGGAGACACCACAATTGCCACCAATAATGGTCGTCACACCCTGACTGACTTTGGGCGTCATCTCCGGATTCGACAACATCAAGCGATCATCATGCGTGTGCGCATCAATAAAACCAGGCGCTGCCACATGGCCTTTTAGATCAATCTCTTTTTTGCCCGCGCATCCTGCTAGGTCTCCTACTTTTATGATGCGGTCTGCATTAATGCCAATGTCAGCGGTATAGCGATCAGCGCCTGTGCCGTCGATGACGGTCGCATTACGAATAAGTAAATCAAACTTGATTGTCATGGTTCAGATGTTTTCCAATTAATTTTTTTGAGCATGAATTTTTAAGCACGAAATTTTTTCGCAAAAATTGTTATCAGAACAGTCGGCAACATCTTATCAAGCCGCAATCTTTGCACCTTCATCGCCTAAATCCCACAGTAAGCCTGCCATGAGTTGCAAAGACTCTCGCGCAACGGAACCCAGCATATGCTCATTAGGAGCGTGCTGCGAACAAGCGGCATACGAATGGGGGACCCACACCGTGGGCAAGCCCAGAATTTTTGAAAACGCATCATTAGGCAAGGTGCCGCCAAGATTCGGCAAAATATCAACCGTCTTACCTGTCGTGCGCGTAATCGACGCTGCAGCCATCTTGACCCACGCGTTATCTGGATCCAGTCGCGTCGCTTCTGCGGCTTCGCCACGACTCGCTACCGCTTCGACATCAGTAAATCCATGCGCATCAAGATGCTCGCGAATGTACTTTAAGAAATTTTCATTGTCACTACCCACGACATAACGCAACTGACAAAACGCAATGGCATATCCAGGGATCGCATTGACGGGCGCATCGGGATTACCCGTCTTGAACGCAAGGGTCTCAAAAGTGTTCCACGCAAAGACACGCTCGGTCGGTGTCAAACCTGGCTCGGCCCAATCAGGATCTATTTCGGGATCGTTGGGGCCACCACCGACTTGAATGTTTGCGAGCGCCTTTTTGACGTTATCTGGCAAGGAACTGGGTAAAAGTTTAGGGACGAGAATTTTCCCTTTGGCGTCGACCATCGACGCAATCGCGTGTGCCAAACGGATGCCAGGGTTCTTGAGCAAGCCGCCCCAGTTGCCAGAGTGATGCGCGCCCTGCCGGATATTAAGCTTGAGTTCGAAGTTGAACGCACCGCGTGAACCCAGAAAGAGTGTTGGACGAGTCGCCGATACGCGTGGCCCATCAGACGCTAAAAACAAATCGGCTTTGAGCAAGTCACCGTGCTGTTTACACATTTCTCGCAAGCCAGGCGAACCCATCTCTTCACCCATTTCAATTAACAAGGTCACGTTGTAACCAAGCTTGCCGCTGCGTGCTTGAAGGACTTGCTCAAGTGCCGCAAGGTTGATTGTGTGCTGGCCCTTGTTGTCTGCCGTGCCACGGCCATACCAGCGATCTCCTTGGATTTTTAACGTCCAAGGCTCCAAACCTTCGATCCACTGTGGTGCATAACCCCGCACCACATCACCATGACCGTAGGTCAAGACTGTAAAGCCCGCGTCTGACTCGGTACGACTTGCAACCATGAAGGGCGCACCACCTTCAATCGGATTAGGAATGATCTTGCAATCAAAGCCGAGCCCTTTAAGCGTAGGGGCCAACTCGTCGGTCAGATAAGACGTGAGCACTGGAATCTTTCCCGGCTCTTGGCTTTCAGTCGGTATTGCAACGCGACGCGCCAAAGTCGACTGAAAGGTACCTTGATCAAAATAGGCGGTGGCAGAATCGATCGCTTGCTGACGGCTCATGGGGTGTCTCGTATACGTGAAGTTAAGTAATAAAACTAAAACTAACTTACCAAGCTCCGATTGAGCGAGGCGGTCACTTATATTACCGCCATGCCTGAGGTTTTGGTTGCCTGTGCATAGGAGAACTGATTGGAACAAGCAATCGTGCAAAAATAAGCCAACATCATAAAAACCATCCTCATGAATCTCCGTATCTATCGCGCTGTTGGCTTCACAGGCATCGCACAAATCTTGGCCAGCGCCGGCTCGCATTACCTTCCTGCCGTTACCGTCATTCCAGCCAGCAAGGATCTCGGTTTATCACCCGCGACAATCTTTGCGGCATTCTCTTTGGCGCTCTGCGTATCCGCCTTTGCAGGTCCCTATGTCGGTCGTCTGGTTGACCGCTTTGGAGGAAGACCTGTCTTAATGATGTCTAGCGTATCGTTCGCGATCGCGCTCACCCTACTGGGCTTTTCTCAAGGCTTGATCTCTGTGCTCATTGCCTATGCCATCCTGGGCTTTGGCATGGCCTGCGGGCTCTTCGAAGTCGCCTTCGCCACCATCGTCCGTCTATTCGGTAAAGAATCACGCAATCCCATTACTGGTGTCACACTGATCGCGGGGTTTGCAAGCTTGGTCGGGTGGACCGCCTCCGTCTACATTGAGTCGCACTTTGGTTGGCGTGGCACCTGCTGGTTCTGGGCGGCAACCCACATACTCATTGGCTTACCAGTCAATGCGTTGGTACCGAAACCGAATCTTTCGGTGACACCTCAACCAACACCCCAACCAATACCTGCAACCGAAGCTCAAGCGGTAGCGTCGACCTCACAGATACCACCCTCTGCATCCTCAACGCCTGATGGTCCCGGCAAATACACTGGTTTGCTGCTTGCCTTTGTCTTTGCGGCAAGTTCGTTCGTCGGGATGGGCTTAATGACGCACATGCCGCGCATGCTTGAGGGCAACGGCGTGCCGCTTGCCGTTGCCTTTGC
>CAMBPA010000229.1 GCA_945869355.1 Bordetella parapertussis | reverse complement strand
GTGACAGACTTTCCGGAACCTGACTCGCCTACGATTGCGAGCGTTTCACCGCGATCAAGTTGTAGATCAAGCGATTGCACTGCGCGCACGATGCCCGCCCCCGCACCAAACGTAACGGACAAACCCTTTACATCAAGCACGCGGCTGCTAGGGCGGTCTACACGGCGATCTGAAATTATCATCTCAAATCCTCTTGGCCATGCGAGGGTCGATCGCATCCCGTAAGCCATCGCCTAGCATATTGATGGACAGAATGGTGATCGATAGAAACACAGCCGGAAACGCAATCATGTGAGGCTTAATCTGCCACAACGCACGCCCTTCCGCCATGATATTGCCCCAAGAAGGGATTGAAGGCGGCACTCCCGCACCAATGAAAGACAAGCTCGCCTCGGCCAGAATTGCAAGGCCGCAGATATACGTTGTTTGAACCGTTAAGGCCGCAATCGTATTCGGGAAGATATGCTTGAACACCACTCGCACCGGCGAGGCGCCCGCCGCAATCGCCGCTTCAACATAGGGCTGCTCACGCAGAGAGAGCGCCAAGCCTCTAACTAAACGTACGACCCGGGGGACCTCGGCGATCGTGATCGCGATAATCACATTTTCCAAGGACGCGCGGGTCAAGGCGATCAAGGCGATCGCCAACAGAATGGTAGGGATCGACATCAGGCCATCCATGATGCGCATCACAATGGCATCCACCCAACGCACAAAACCAGAGGTCAAACCAATAATCGTTCCGATCACTGCAGATAAGAACGCAACGGTAAAGCCAACAATCAACGACACGCGTGCACCGTACACCACACGCGCAAAGACATCGCGACCTAACAAGTCAGTGCCAAACAAAAACTGGTCGCTCGGCACGCGCGCACGATGTATGGGCGACAAAGCCATTGGATCTTTGGACACAATCCAAGGCGCAAAGACTGCCATCAGGATGAGTGCCAACAGCAGGGTGCCACCGACCGCTACGGTTGGATGTCTTAAGAGGAAACGGAAAAATTTACCCATCAGTATTTAATCCTCGGATCAAATACACGATAGAGCAGGTCAATCAACAAATTCACCAGGACGTACATGAAGCTAAACAAAAGGATCACGCCTTGGATGATGGGATAATCTTTACGCAAAATAGCATCGACCGTTAAGCGCCCGAGACCGGGGATTGAAAATACCGTTTCAGTCACCACCGCGCCGCTAATGAGTAAGGCCACCCCGCTACCAATCACCGTCACAATCGGTATTGCCGAATTTTTGAGCGCGTGCTTAAAAAGAATGCTCTTGTTACCAACTCCCTTGGCACGCGCCGTGCGCACGTAGTCTTGAGACATCGTCTCAAGCAAGGTGGCACGTGTGATACGCGTGATCAGTGCGATGTAAACACTGCTCAATGCCAGCGTTGGGAGAATCAAGGTTCGAATAGAGGCCCATATGCCTTGTGAATAAGGTACGTAACCTTGTACAGGTAGCCAGCGCAACTCAATCCCTAACCCCCAGGCCAGGATGTAGCCAACAACAAAAGTGGGGATCGAAAAACTCAATACCGCCAAAATCATGACGCCGCGGTCGTAGGCTCTGTTGTGTCGCCACGCGGCCAAGGCACCAAGTGGGATCGCAACAAATATAGATACACATAGGGTCATGAACATCAACGTAAAGGTCGGCGCCATACGCTGCACGATCATTTCCGTGACAGATACCCCCGTAAACAGAGAAACGCCGAGGTCTCCCTGCAACACCCTACCCAGCCACATTGCGAAGCGTTGATAGAAAGGCTGATCCAAGCCCAACGTCATCCGGATACGCGCGATGTCTTCCAGTGTGGCATCGTCGCCTGCCAGAAACACTGCAGGATCACCAGGCGCGAGATCCAATAACCCATATACGAATATCGCGACAACTAGCATGACAGGCAGCGTCAAAAGCAAGCGACGGATGGTGTAAGCGAACATGAAATGTGCAGACTTTTAGATACAAGATGACTGTTTGATGCTATCGACTCGACAACAAAAGGTCAACAAAAATAAGTGAATTCATAATTAATACTTGGCAAGCATTTGCACTCAGGTATACATTGGCTTTCAATTGGCGCTACTCTAATGCAAACGTTGCGCTCTTGTAGCGCTCTAGAATAAACACAATACTTTCGGAGTCACCATGGATCTCAGTCGCTTTCCCCGTCGCCAATACACTCAAGGGTTTTCTCCTATCGAATTCTTACCGAATTTCACGCGCGCACTCGGCGGCCCGAAGGTTTGGATTAAACGCGACGATATGTTGGGGCTCACGCCCGGTGGCAATAAGACACGCAAGCTTGAATTTTTGATGGGCGATGCGCTAGCCAAAGGTGCAGATACGTTAATCACCTGTGGCGCACCCCAATCCAACCACTGCCGCATCACGCTCGCAGCCGCAGTCAAAGAAGGCCTGAAATGCCGATTCGTCATTGAGGAGCGCATTCCTAACAGTTACGATCCCAACGCAAGCGGCAACAACTTTATATTTCGCCTGCTGGGGGTAGACGCCATCACGGTGGTGCCTGGTGGATCAAACATGGCCGAGGCGATGGAGAAGGTGGCGGCTCAGGCGCGTAGCGAAGGTCGCAAACCTTACATTATTCCTGGCGGTGGCTCGAATGCCATTGGCGGCCTGGGCTATGTTGCCTGCGCTCAAGAGTTACAGCAGCAGTTGTTTGATATGGGGCAACCGATGGATTACGTGGTCGTCGGCTCAGGCAGTTCGGGTACCCACGGCGGGCTCGTCGCAGGTTTTCTAGGCAATAACATTAAAATTCCGCTGGTGGGCGTGGGTGTGAGCCGAGATCCAGCGGACCAAAATCCGCTGGTGCTGAAAGAAGCACAAGCCATTATGGATCTCCTGCAAACAGGCATCCGCGTACCGCCCGAGGCAGTCGTCTCTCACGGAGACTGGTGGCGCCCCAAGTACTCCGTTCCTAACCCGGCCATGGTTGAGGCGGTGCAAATGCTGGCACGCACCGAGGCAATTTTGCTAGATCCGGTCTACACGGGCAAGATCATGGCGGGCCTCATCGGCCTCTCACGCAAAGGTTTTTTCAAGACAGACGATAACGTGCTCTTTCTGCACACAGGAGGAGCCACTGCCTTACACGCCTACGAGTCCGTGATACTAGGGGATCCCCTCGCTGCTAAATAATCCCAAGCCTATCCGCTGGGTCGCTCCAGAAACGCAGGGGGTCGTCGCTATTGTGATGCCCCCCTGCAGATAATCTGTTGCCAAAACAGGCTTTGCCTGCTTAGAATCAGGCGATGACGACCGTTGCCACACCGATTACCCAGACCCCGCCTCCTCCGACCCCGAGCGCCAAGGGTGCTGCAATGCCGATTCTGCTGGCTCTCAGTATCTGTCATCTACTCAATGATCTGATCCAGTCACTGATCCCCGCGCTCTACCCGCTACTAAAAAAAGAGTTTGATTTAGATTTCACGCAGATTGGTCTGATTACCCTTGCTTTTCAGTTGACTGCCTCGTTGCTGCAACCAACCGTTGGAGCCTTCACCGATAAACGCCCCATGCCGTTCTCCTTGGCGATTGGGATGGGATCCACCTTAATCGGATTACTGCTCCTCTCGGTTGCGCCCAGCTACGCCGCAGTGCTGTTTGCTGCAGCCTTAGTTGGCACCGGCTCAGCAATTTTCCATCCAGAGGCATCGCGGGTGGCCCGCATGGC
>CAMBPA010000228.1 GCA_945869355.1 Bordetella parapertussis | reverse complement strand
AAGCCCTTGTCCTTTTTGTAACGGCTTCTTTTCCACAAACCTATCGCTGGTAGGGGGTGACAAAAGGCGGATGACTGTTAAGCTTTATCTAATTACTTTTTAGGACAGCGCGAAATGTCTGATTCAGCCAAACATTCAATCACTTACTTGCGTTTCTTGCATTTGGTGCAGGCAATCCGTCAGATTCCGACTTTCCCCAAGATGGATCCCGTTGAAGAGCGTTTGCTCACCATGTTGGGAGTTAAGTGGCACGATGCACAGCAGGTCAGCGTCTTAGAGGCCATGGGCCTGTCCACCGAGATCTCGGCGACCACCGCGCACCGTCGCCTCAAGACGCTACGTCAAAAAGGCATGATAGAGCTCGATATCGATAAGATTGATAGTCGGGTGAAGTATGTGGTGCCGACTGAGCTGGCCCGTAAGTATTTCGTTGCTTTAGGGCAAGCCATCGACAAAGCGGCTCAGCCTACCTAATCGACGCGACTTCGTTTTCGAGTTGACTCGACCAGCTCTGCGCAGAATCGATCGTCCTCCCTCGTAGTTTTTTGTTGGGCATGTTGCCCATGTTGGTGGGGGACTTGCTAGGCACGCTGATAGTTCTTTACCTCGCGCGCCTAGCCTTGAAGCTTCTGACGCTCAAACGGCTTACTTCTCGATCGTAATATTGCCGTCAGTAATGACTTTGCGCCACATCACGGTCTCATCAGCCATTTTCTTTGCAAACTCTGCTGGAGTACCCCCTGCGGCATCAAACCCAAGCTTCGCAAACTGAGCCAACAAGGCTGGATTCTGAATAGCTTTATTCAAGGCTTGATTGAGTTTGTCTTGAATTGCGAGTGGCAGCCCAGCGGGGCCAAAGACGCCAAACCAAGTCAGTGATTCATAACCCGGTACAAACTGCGACAGGGTTGGAATATCAGGCGCAACCGAAGATGGTTTGGGCGAGGTCACTGCTAACGCACGTAGCTTGCCATCGCGAATGTGGGGCAATGACACTGAAATCGAGTCAAACATCAAATCCAAGCGGCCAGCCATCAGGTCTGGCATGGCAAGGGCCGTGCCCTTGTACGGGACATGTGTCATTTTTGTACCCGTCATCGCTAGGAAGCGCTCGGTAGAGAGATGCGGAATCCCTCCCGTTCCTGCTGAGCCGAAGTTCAATTTACCGGGATTTTTTTTGATGTAATCAATCAGCTCTGGCATTGTTTTTGCCGGCGATGACAGCGGTACAACCACAACCTGTGGTGATGCCGCAAGATACATAATCGGCGTGAAGTCTTTGATCGGCGAATAGGGGATCTTCGGGTTTAAGATCGGCCCGATGGTGTGCGTGCTCGAAGTCGACAGCAGAATGGTGTAACCATCCGGTGCTGCGCGCGCAACCGATTCCGATCCGATCACGCCGGCAGCGCCCGCACGGTTGTCTACCACAACGGTTTGTCCAAGTTCAACACCGAGCTGTTGGGCGACCACGCGGCCGACGATGTCGGTGGCTCCTCCGGCGGGGAACGGGATGATGAGTTTGATTGGCTTACTGGGATAGGCTTGTGCCATCAAAGGCGTTGATAAAAGTGTGCCAACGATGCCAAGAGTGGCGATTAAGATCTGGCGGCGAGTGCGCATGGGAATTACTCCGATAGTTGTAGGAGAGGGACTTAGGGCGCTGATTCTGCTATTTAAGCGTATTCTTTTACGGCTAGACGCGCCGCGAGTTTCTGCGGTACATCGATGGGCATGTCGAGCATCCAAAAAGACAGACCTTTGCCATGTGTGTCTAGATTTAGCGCGTCATTGACGCCTCCATCAAGAATGCCCTCAAGAACAAAGTTCATCGCTTCGAGTTTAGGAAGCAAATAGCGTGCCACATTCTTTGGGTGACGATAGCCAAACCATTGCGCGACGCGCGCCTCGGTCATTTGTTCCACCAGAAGCGCGTAGCACTCTGCATCCCAGGCGATGACGCTGATGTTGGAGGTGTTGCCTTTGTCGCCTGCGCGGCTGTGTGCAAGTTGGTAGAGTGCAAGCTTCACGGTGGTGCTCATGGGAGTTGCTCCTTTGCAAAACTGTAGCTACAAGGCACGGCCTCACGGGGAATTGTGCAAGACAAAGTGTCGAGGCGAGGGCGCAAGGAGGTACGAACGCCACCGCCACCGGCTGGTCCACAACAGTACAACGAGGTCACGTCGCGCAGAATCTTTTCGGCGATCTCTTTCTGCAAGTGGACACCGGCCACACGCAAACGAACATCGCGTGATTCGGGTAGCCCTTGGCGCATCAACTCGCCGGCATCATCACCAAAGATACTAATCGCACCAATGAGGTCAATGCGAAGTGGCAAAAGATGGCCGATGCGTTTGCGTACGGTTTCACCCGCAAGGGCAGCGCGCTCGCGAGCTTGAAACCCTGCATAGGAAATTTCTGCTTCGGCGAGATAACCGTTGTCGTAACAAACGTTGACCTTCAGTTCGGCTGGCCTAGCGTGTCCGGTGACGCCGTCAACACGAATGCGATCTGCGCCTTCAGGGGTAATCGTGACTTGGGTAATGTCAGCGGTCACGTCTGGTGTCAGATATTTGGCAGGATCGTGGACCTCATATAGGATCTGTTCGCGGCCGGTTCGATCATCGACACGGCCTCCCGTATTGTCTGCTTTAAAGACAGAGAAGCCGCCATCTGCGCGTATCTCTGCAATCGGAAAACCGATTCGGTGCATATCGGGCACGGGCTTTTGTCCAGGGACGCAGTAATAACCACCGGAGACCTGCGTGCCGCACTCCAACATGTGTCCGGCCATGGTGCCGCACCCCATTTTGTGCCAATCGTCCATGGCCCAACCGAAGTGCGCGATCGCAGGGCCCAAGGTAAGAGACGGATCCGAGACGCGACCTGTCACGACAACGTCAGCGCCATCGTTCAAGGCTTGTGCGATTTCATAGGCGCCAATGTAGGCGTTGGCGCTTACGACACGCGACGGATCGATATCGGTACCGAGTTTTTTAAGCAGAAACTTCAGTTGCTCAGGTTGGGTTAAATCGTCACCGTGCACCACTGCAATACGCGGCACACGCAAGCCTTGCATACGCGCCAAGGCGAAGATGCGCTGCGCGGCGGCCTGGGGATTGGCCGCACCAAAATTACTCACGATCTGGATGTTGTGCTCGAGACAGCGCTGCAAGACGGGGCCGACGAGATCGTCGAGAAGCGGCTCGTACCCCATCTGGGGGTTCTTACGTTTTTCAATTTGTGCAAGCGCAAGCGTGCGTTCAGCCAGCGTCTCGAAATTTAGTACTCCGCCGCCAAGGGCGATGAGTGTGTCTACAACAGGCCCAGCACCGTCGGTTCGATCGCCTGAAAATCCCGTTGCGCAGCCGACATAAAGCGGCTTATCTATTTTTGTTTTGCTCATGAATGGATCTCGGTTTCTGTTAGCTTACGACATTGATCGGCTTGCCTTGCACGAAGTCATTCAGATTGCCAAGGATGCCCTGAATCAGTCTTGACATCCCGTCTTCGTTCGCCCAAGTGATATGGGGAGTAATAATCAAATTAGGCAAGTGCATTTGCAGAAGTGAATGCTCGGCGGCCGGCGGTTCGCTCGCGAGTACATCTAGCGCGACGCCGCCTAAATGGCCGCTTAACAGCGCATCGCCAACCGCCGTTTCGTCTATGAGTGGTCCACGCGCGGTGTTGATCAGCATCGCTCCTGGTTTCATTTGGGC
>CAMBPA010000227.1 GCA_945869355.1 Bordetella parapertussis | reverse complement strand
GAGGTCTACATCCTCACAAGTTGTCAGCCTCTGTCCTTTGACTTCACACTCGAAGAGCCTTATCCGCTTTTTAGTCACTCAGCATTCGATGCGGTCAAGAATAAGCCGCATGATGAGATTCTGCGTGCCTATCGCGATTCAGCCTTTCGCGATACCTTTCGCAATGACTTAAAGAACCTCAAGCCCGGAATTCTATTTTTGGGTGATTGGCAATACCTTGAGGTGGGCGAGGTTTTCAAGCCCGAGCACAAAGAACTTGAGGGCCTTACCTTCGAAGAGCTCGGGCGTCGTTGGGGCGTGGATCCGCTGGATGCATTTTTTGATCTTGCAATTAAAGAAGATTTGCAAAATCATGTGATCGGAAAGTTCTTTAATCATGTTGATGAGGGCGTGGCGCCTTTGCTTAAGCATTCATCCTCAGTCGTGACCTTGTCGGATGCTGGGGCACATTTGATCTATATGTGTGATGCGGCCTTTGGCTTGCACTTTTTGGCGCACTGGGTGCGTGAGACTGAGCACTTTACGCTGCAAGAGGGTATTCGTCGTTTGACGAGCCAGCCGGCTGATCGTTTTAAGATCCCAAACCGTGGGCGTTTGTTAGAGGGATCGCCCGCCGATCTCTTGTTGTTTGATCCTGCGACGGTTGGAATGTCAAAGCTGGAGACTGCGCATGATCTGCCAGGTGGGGGATCGCGCAAGCTACGTTCGGCGCATGGCATCCATGGCGTTTGGGTCAATGGATGTCTTGTGCACGACGGTAAAAATTACGTTGACCTGGCAGAAGGCCCTGGCCACGTGATTGACTCGTTTGCAGCCTAAGTTCAATAAGGTCTAAAGATTAAGCCGAGGCGTATTCGATGCCATGCATGCAGGGCATTTGCACTAATTACGAAACGCCTAGGCAGACAGCTTTAAACGATTGACAGTACTTCCTTGACGGAAAGTCGAGGTTTTTGTGACCAGTTGCCTGGTGCGCTGTAGCCCACGGCGACGAGCATTGTCGGAATATCATCGGCCGAAAGATTAAATTCTTTCGCCACGCCAGCGGGATCAAAACCAATCATCGGGCCACTGACGAGTCCCATGCCTTGCGCTGCGAGCATGAGCGTCATGGCGCCCATCGAGGCAGAACGAATCGCTTCGTCGCGTTGGCGCTCAGGATTGTTATCTAAGCTACCGTGCGCCATCGCCACCCATGAATCAGCCATCGTTTGATCAATAATTCCGGCTGCAACGGTAGGTGCGATCGAATTAGCCAAGCCTTTGTGCGCTTGTAGTTTGCCACAGACGATAAATGTCACGGCCGCATCGACGATCTTTTGTTGTCGGTAAGAGACTGCTTTGAGGCGTTCTTTGGCTTCTTTTGAGTGAACCGCGACGAACTTCCAGTTTTGATAGTTGAACGCGGTAGGGGCAAGTGTCGCGAGGCGCACAAGTTCTTCGATCTGTTGTTGATTCAGACTGCGTGCCGCATCGAACCAGTTTGCCGAAACGCGCTCTTCTATAAGCGATTTGATGGTGCTATGCATAAGTGACTCGATAAAAATAGTTTGAAATAATTAGGATGCGATTGGGAAATCAAAATTTGGTAGTTAAGGCCTGTGCTAGAAGTCGTGCGGTATGAATGGCGTCTGCTTGGGCTCCATCCTTGATCTGGTGACGGCAACTCGTACCATCTGCGACCACGACAGTATTTGCTTGGCGCTTACGCACGGCGGGCAGAAGGGAAATCTCTGCCATCGCGAGCGAGGCTTCATGGTGTTCTGCTTCGTAACCAAAGCTTCCGGCCATGCCGCAACACGATGACTCGACGGTTGAGACCCTCAAGCCAGGAATCCAACTTAGTACTGTCTGCACGGGGGTTAATGCATCAAATGCTTTTTGATGACAATGGCCATGCAACAGCACGGTGTCGGCTTGTATGGCCGACAAGGGTAGGTTGAGTCGATTTGCTTTGTGCTCACGCACGAGGAATTCTTCAAACAATAATGCACTATCGCTCAAGGCTTGGGCTTCTTCACCCCAGCCATAATGCAAGAATTCGTCTCGCATTGTGAGTAAGCAAGAAGGCTCAAGCCCAACAATTGACACGCCTCGCTTCACAAAAGGGGTTAATGCATCTAGTGCACGTCGCGCTTCCTGCTTGGCTTGCTCGACAAGTCCTGCTGACAGAAATGTCCGACCACAACAAAGAGGCCTTTGTCCTGCGACAGTATTAAAGTGAACGGTATAGCCAGCCGCTTCAAGCACTTGTTGAGCCGCCTGAGCGTTCTCGACATCAATACTGTTGTTGAAGGTGTCGACAAACAATAAAACTTCTTTGCCGGTAGACGAAGTGTTCGATGCCACGACTGGGCTAGCTTGCGATGGTATCGACTTTAAAAAACTCTTTCGAAACACAGGAAGTGACCGCTCAGCGGCAAAGCCCAGTAATTTTTTGACAGCGGCCCCGAGTACTGGTGTGTGTTCAAGCGTGTGTAATACGCCACCGATATATCCGGCAAACCCTGCATAGCGTGGCATATAGGCAACCAACCGTTCGCGTAGGCCAACGCCATGTCGTGCTCCCCAGGCGGCCCTGGCTTCGATTTTCATCTTGGCCATGTCGACGCCTGTGGGGCAGTCGCGCTTGCAGCCCTTACAGGATACACACAGATCTAAGGCTTCTTTCACTTCGACACTGGCTAAGCCATCAGACCCGAGTTGTCCGGATAAGGCCAGGCGCAAGGTGTTAGCGCGTCCTCGGGTGACGTGTTGCTCGTCTTTGGTGATTCGGTAACTTGGGCACATTGTGCCGGCATCGAATTTGCGACAATGACCGTTGTTATTGCACATTTCAATTGCCGAGGCCAGGCCATTGCTTGGATCGACTCCGGTGCCGGGCGCAGTCTCGGCGCCAGTCACTGGGTCACGTAACACGTTCCAGCCAGACCAGTCGAGTGCGGTTGAGATATTGGCCACCCCATAGCCCGGCGCAAAACGGAAATTAGAACGGTCATCCATTCGGGGTGGATGAATCATTTTGTTTGGGCTGAAGCGATTGTCGGGATCAAAAAGTGTTTTGATTTCAGCAAACGCCTGGTGGATCCGTGGACCATATTGCCACGACACCCATTCGCCCCGGCACAGACCGTCACCATGCTCGCCCGAAAGCGCACCTTTGTATTCCCGTACTAATGCAGCAGTTTCTTCTGCAATGGCACGCATCTTCTGTGCGCCATCGCGGCGCATATCTAAAATGGGTCTCACGTGCAGGGTGCCCACGCTTGCGTGGGCATACCAAGTGCCTTCAGTGCCGTAGCGGTGAAAAACTTCCGTCAGTCTGTTCGTGTATTCGGCCAGATTTTCAAGTGGGACTGCGCAGTCTTCCACGAAGGAAACGGGTTTGCCGTCTCCTTTCATACTCATCATGATGTTCAAGCCCGCTTTGCGCACCTCCCATAAGGATTTTTGTGCGTTGGCCTCAGGCATTTTGACGACACAATTGGGTAAGCCGTGATCGGACAGCAGGGTGTCGAGTTCGTCGAGCTTCTTAATCAATCCGGACTGTTCTTCGCCGGCAAACTCGACGAGCAGGATCGCAGCAGGCTTTCCAAGCAGTGCTTTCTCAATCACGGGCCGGAAGGCAGGATTCTCAAGAGCGAGCTCAATCATCGTGCGGTCAACGAGCTCGACAGCCGTTGGATTGAGTTTAACGATGTGCTGTGCCGAATCCATTGCCTGAT
>CAMBPA010000226.1 GCA_945869355.1 Bordetella parapertussis | reverse complement strand
TTTTATCTATGTGTATGGCTGTTGAGGCAATTCTGACTGTTGGGCTAGATCTCAATTCATCAAGATAGTCCATGCATCTTTCGAGAGATCTGGCTATGCGTACAAGATTGAAACGCGAGTAACGTAACCCGTTGCTATAAGTTCGATATTTTACGCTGACATTTTTTGCCAATCGGCTATTGCTTGAGTAATTTCATTCGTCTCAGTCGAACCCACTAAAGGTCGCCAAGCCAGATGCCCTTTATTCGAATTGACCTCAAAGTAGTGTGCATTCTGAATCCCGGCGGCAATCTCTCTCGCATTCTCAAGCCCAAGCAATCGATCTTGAGAGCAAGGCAGCACTAGAACACGTGCCTTCACCCTGTCGAGCGCTTTCTTTAAATCCCCACCAAACGGCGCACTGACATCATGTGCAGAGGATGCTTGATAGCGCCTGACGAGGCTCCATGCATCCAAGCTGGCAAAACCGTTGCCAGCGCGTTCAGCTTCTTCATCAAGGGTCTTGAGTGGGGTGGTCTCTAGATAATCATCGGTGACAGTCCACGTAAAGTAGTGTCGCCCGGCTGCGCGCTGCCCAGCCTCCGGTTGGGTTAGGGGCGCGTGCTTGTGATATTGGCCATCGCGCCAGTTTGGATCGAGTTCGATGATGTCGAACATGCGCTTGGTTGCCATCAGGAAGGTGTTGCCTGCTTTCCATGCGGGGACAAGTAGGACTGCATTTTTGACGGAATCGGGGAAATGAATCAGCCATTCAAGGGTTTGGAAGGCGCCCATGGAGGCACCTGCGAGCAGAGCCACTTGCTGGGTGCGGAGCTCCAGGCCTTCAGTGGCTAGTTGATACTGCGCACGGGCCATATCGCGGATGGTGTAGCGCGGGAACTTATCAAACAAGCCATCACCCGGTTTGGAGGACGTGCCGCCACCGATGGAGTCTGTACACACGACGCAATAGCGATCAGTGTCGTAGGCGCGACCGGGGCCGACGTGTTCTGCTGTGCCATGGTGTAGGTTGCTAGTGCCCGGCATGACTAAGCAAAGATTGTCGCGTGCGGCATTGAGTACGCCGTACATGGCGTAACCGATCGTGAGCGAGTCGAGCGTTTCACCAGATTCGAAGGTGAAGTTGCGGATGGTGTAGGTGCCTTCGACAGGGGTTGGGCGGATTGGATGTGTCATACAGATGTTTGCGCATGCATTACAGAGTGAAAGTAGTTGAGAATATACCCGCCAACACAAATATTTTGTATCTTTTAAGGTACAATATGGCATGTATGAAGTTTACCGTTATCAAACTGAGGCTGGCGCTGAGCCTGTCTCTGAGTGGTTTGCCACAGTCACAGATAAGTTTACGCAAGCAGTTATGACAAAAAAAATGAATGGCGCTGTATCTCACCATGATCGCGAGGTGTCTGAGTTGCGTGCTGATCGAGAACTCGCGGTTGCATACTTAAAGCTGGCGATGGAGTCTCTAGACGACCCTAATGACCGCGCCGCTGGCCTCTTGGCGCTACGAACAATTGCAGAAGCGTATGGGGGCTTAGCGACAGTCGCAGCTCAGGCTGGCATCACAAGGGAATCGCTGTACCGAGCACTCTCAGCGAAAGGCAATCCAACACTCAAAACTTTGCTAGCGATTTTGAAATCTGTTGGGATGAGGCTATCTGTTGAACCAGATCAGCGGATGGCTGCGTAGGCGAGTGCTTTAACCGTATTGTTTTCCAATCCACTTACGATACTCACCGCTCGTGACGCCTTGCACCCACTCTGGGTGATCGAGATACCACTGCACGGTTTTTTCTATGCCGGACTCGAAGGTCTCTTTTGGTTTCCAGCCTAGCTCGCGCTCAATCTTGCGGGCATCAATTGCATAGCGGCGATCGTGGCCGGGACGGTCTTTAACGAAGGTAATCTGTTCAGCATAGGGCTTGCCGTCTGCGCGGGGGCGCAGCTGATCAAGGCGTGTGCAGATTGTGTTGACGACATCGAGGTTCGCTTTCTCGTTCCAGCCACCGATGTTGTAGGTCTCACCCACACGACCTGCTTCAAGGACTCTGGCGATGGCATGGCAGTGGTCCGTGACAAACAACCAGTCACGCACTTGTTGCCCATCGCCATAAATCGGTAAGGGCTTGCCGGCTAGTGCATTGAGGATCACAAGCGGGATCAGTTTCTCGGGGAAATGAAACGGTCCGTAGTTATTGCTGCAGTTGGTGGTGAGTACCGGCAGGCCATAGGTGTGATGCCAGGCGCGTACCAGGTGATCGGATGATGCCTTGCTGGCGGCATAGGGGCTATTGGGCTCAAACGGGTTGGTCTCGGCAAACGGTGGGTCTTGGGGGGCGAGAGTGCCGTAGACCTCGTCCGTTGAGACATGCAGAAACCGAAAGGCTGCTTGCTCAGCTGCGGGCAGTGCAGACCAGTAGGCGCGAACCGATTCAAGCAGGTTGAAGGTACCAACCACGTTGGTTTGGATAAAGTCACCCGGCCCATGGATGGAACGATCAACATGGGACTCCGCCGCGAAGTTCAGCACGGCGCGTGGTTTGTGTTGGGCGAGCAGCTTGTCGACCAAGGCGCGATCACCGATGTCCCCTTGTACGAAGCTATGCCTTGGATCTTTGGCGAGCGAGGACAGATTGTCCAGGTTGCCCGCGTAGGTAAGCTTATCGAGATTGACCACTGGCTCGTCGTGTTCGGCAAGCCAGGTGTGTACAAAATTGCTGCCGATAAAGCCGGCACAGCCAGTGACAAGAATCATGAGGCGCTTTGGGGTTAGGGATGTGGCAAATTTTACTCTTTCCAAGCCGTACGTAAGCCGTTGGCTAGGCGTGTTGCCCGATGGAGACGAAGCGAGCGGATCATCTCGAGGCGCGTGTATGGCGGTCGTTTTAGTTCCGAGAGCGAGCGATTGACGGCTGCTATGCAGCGTTGGCTCGCAGCCGTGTAGATTTCATCTAGAAACGCCCCCGCTGAAAGGACAGAAATCCCGCGTTTTTGAACCTCGCGAGGCGCGAGATCCTTCGTATTGTCGGATACAACAAAAATCTTGTCGTGCGCTGTGCCTTCTCGGCCACATGTTTCAGCCAAAACGAGGGCTGCGGCAATAATGTGACGATCACTCGGGTGTACTTTGTTAGGTACCTGACGCATCACCCTCTGGGAGGAGTAATTGGAAATAAGGTGTCCTGGGAGTGCAGCATTCTTAAAGGCAGCGAGCCTTCTGGGGCCTGCGCTTGGTGCGCGGGTGTGTACTAAAGGCCAGTTTTTTAGGAACTCCTTTTCGATATCTGTAGTCCAAAACACGTAGAAAAGTCCATCTAGCATCAAGTCAAATAAAACATCTGAAAGGCGAGACGGAATGAGAACGCAGGTGTCGAGTAATACGTAAGTAAAGCCTCCCTCGGAAAGTGGATGTATTGTCATCGGCGCTTTGCGGTAGAAATCGATTTGAGTCGTCGAGCGACTTCCGCTTCGCTGGTGGCATAGAAGTCAGCGGCGTGATCGCTGGTTCGTAGTGAGGTTGCTCCTACACTTTGTTGGCGTTTCCATTCCATCACAGCGGCACGTGATACCCGACGATGTCCGCCGCTTGATATTGTTGCTACGGGTAGTTGTTGCTGATCGAGGAGCATTACGACATACGGCCTGCTGTACCCGAGTATCTTTGCGGCCTCAGTTGTGCTGATTAACGCATCCGCGCCAGATTGGGTCGTGCTTGCATTTGGGC
>CAMBPA010000225.1 GCA_945869355.1 Bordetella parapertussis | reverse complement strand
TGAAAGCCTTGTCAGAGGTGATCTTCGCTTATCAACCGGACGTGCTTTTGTTGACGGGACGCCCCTCTCGCATGCCCGGAGTCTTGGCTTTTGTACGATCGTTACTTTCGCTTCCAGCGGGCAGAATACTACCGCTCCATCAGTACAAGACTGGGCCCTGGTATCCGTTCCATAAGAATGGCCGGGTCGATGACCCCAAGAGCACGGCAGCAGTCGGAGCAATGCTTTGTCTACTGAGCCGCAGCTTACGATTGCCGAATTTCTTTTTCCGATCAGCCGCATTCAAACCCTATTCGACATTACGCTACATGGGGATGATCGATAACAATAATGCGATCAAAGATGCCAACGTATTTTTCCGCGATATTGATTTAGACAATCCAGATTACGACTTTCCGGATATGACGTTTGAGGTTCGAGGAGCCATGCGACTAGGCTTCCGCCAGATAGACGCGGACCGTTGGCCGGGCTCTCCGCTTTATACACTCACGATCGATGATCCTGACTTGCGAGAGAAGCTTGCCGCGAAAGGAGTTGTGCTCAAGGTTTCGTTGCGTCGCAATGAACGCGCCGGCGCCGAAAGCTTTGAGCTCGCTTCCGTTGAGGGTGGCTCAAAAAGTAAAGTGAAATTTAAACTCAATACGATGATCGACGCAGGCTTGGGTGATTCGCAGTATTGGCTCGACAGCGGCAGCGTAAGGTAACTAGCATGACAGATCAGCTATCAACAAAACTCACGCAAGGTTGGACCACGATTCATTCTGAATCCGGTGCAGCGATTGACTGGATTCAACGCGTACGTGGGAACGCTCGAAGCGTGGACAACGAGGCCGATAGTCTGGTCTTAAAGCTCAGGCGTGTGCGTAACCAGGCTAAGAGCCTTGCTGTCGCATCCAGCCTTCCGTCGACCGTCGGTTTTTTTGGCTTATCGCAGGCTGGTAAGTCTTACCTGATTTCTGCGCTCGCAGCCGGCGGAGACGGTCGACTTGAGACAGAAGTCGACGGTAAGCGTCTTGATTTCTTGAGCCATATCAACCCTCCGGGGGGTGGTAAGGAGGCGACTGGCTTAGTGACTCGGTTTAGCTTTCGCGCGAAGCAAGGGCCGCAAGGGTTTCCGCTAGAGCTTAAATTATTCGAAGAAGTTGAGCTTGCGAAAATTTTCGTGAATTCGTTTTTCAATGACTTCAATTTTGAGAAGATCGGAGATCCTGTCGACCCGCTTGCAGCGCGCGCAAAGTTGCTTGAACTCGAGACGCGGCGAAAGTCTCAGGCTGTGCCTGGCGTGACCGAAGACGACATGGTGTCACTGTGGGATTATCTGAGAGACAGGTTTGCTGCATCGATACGCGTGCTCGAAGGCGAGTTTTTGCCGCGGGCTGTGCAGTTGGCTCCCTACCTGAGCATCGAGGATAGAAGCGAACTGTTTGCGTGCTTTTGGAAACAGGCCCCTGCACTGACGGACACCTTTCTTTCGCTTTCTCGAACACTCGCTGCGCTTGGGCACCCCACAAGGGCCTACGCACCCATTGAGGCACTTGTGCGCCCGACGGGGCCCAACGGTTCGTTATCGCAAGCCGATAGCATCATGAACGTCGACATGCTTGAGCGTCTTGGCCGTGCACAAGACCTTCAGATCGACGTTTTACCGGTTGTAGATGGCACTGCGGCTTCGAAGCAAAGCTTGCCGATCGCCCAACTTGCTGCATTGACGGCAGAGCTGATCTTCCCGTTAATCAACACGCCCCATCAGAAGGTTTTTGAGGAAGTCGATCTTTTAGATTTTCCTGGCTATCGGGGACGTCTAGGCCTAGATTCGCTGACGGACATCAGCGCGGTGCAAAGCAAAGAACACGCTGGCAATCCCGTTGCGCAACTATTGCTTCGCGGCAAAGTGGCATATTTATTTGAACGTTACACCGATACCCAAGAGATGAATGTATTGGTTGTCTGCACTGCGTCACATAAACAATCTGATGTGACGGATGTTGGACCTGTGCTCACCGAATGGATAAGAAAGACCCAGGGCTCTACCTCGACGGAACGTGCAAGAAGAGCGCCAGGACTGCTATGGGCGGTCACGATGTTTGACATCAAGATTGCCGACTCGCTCGAAAAAGATGAGGACATGCTGCACACGGTCTGGAATAACTTGGTCAAGATGACCATGCTTGAGCGGTTTGGCAGCTTTGAATGGATGCAGGATTGGTCGGGTGGCAAATCCTTTGACAATTCGTTCCTGGTCCGTAAGCCTCGGATGCCGGTTGCGTTTCTAGATATCGATAAAGGACAGGAGATGGCTGTCTCCGCCGGGCAGTCGTCACAAATCAGTTTGTTGGAGCAGACCTTCAACAAGGCTGAGCTGATTCAAAGTCATGTAGCGAATCCGAGCGAGGCTTGGACAGCGATGATGCAGCTCAACGACGGCGGCATTGATCGTTTGAGCCAATATCTCGCAAAAGTCAGTACTCGGCAAGCGAAACTGGATCGTATCGGTGAGCAGATGGAAGAGGTGCTGCATGACTTGGTGGAGAACCGACTTTCTCGCTGGTTTGCACAAGATGGCATGGGTGAAGTGCAGGCAAAGCGCAAAATTGCGCAGACTGTCGTATCAGCACTAACACCACGCATTCGCCTGCTGGCTGAAATTCAAGAGCAATTGCAATTGCCAGAAGCCTTGTTGCAGGGCCTATACATGGGCGCAGATGTATCGACAGATCAAGCCCGTGTGAGTCCGACTGACACGAGCCCGACCGCGTTGAATCTTGGTGACGATCCGTTCGGGCTAGCCGACGATCTTGATTTGTTCGGCGACAAACCAACGTCTACGACAGATAAAAAGATCAAGCCAATCGGTAGTGATGCACGATATGCCCAAGCCGTTCTGCGCGAATGGATTAATCACATGCGCAGTGTGTCTAGCCAAGCGAATTTGTTGACGTACTTAGGTTTACCAAAAGAGATGGCAGAAATGCTTTGTGATGAGCTTATTACCGGTGCGACCAGACTGGATCTTCAGGATGCGCTTTTCCAGGTAGTCACGCGCACCGAGCAGGTTGGTACAAAGCGAGAGAAGTTAGCGGGCCGACAGGTGTTGGCTGCGAAGACTGTTTTCTCTGACTACATTGCTTGGCTCGGCTATGTCAATCTTCCGATTTCAGATCGGCCAGAGAGTCGAGTGAATAAGGGGCATCGTTTGTTTGAGCAACCGACACGCATCGAGGCTGGCGCTTTGCCTCAGATAACCAATGAACCCGTTGAGCATACAAGGGCTTACATGGGGGATTGGTTGGTCGGTCTTGCGCAATTGATTGTTGAGAATGCAGGTCACGATGCAGGTAGAGAGATTCGTCCCGATCAAAATGCTGAGCTAGGTGGACTGATCGCTAAACTCAACTCGGCTCGGGTTGCTGCGGTATGAAGAGTATTCGTCCAGAGATTATTAGTGCCCCTGATGGACTGCCAGGACATGGTCTACTTGTTTTGCTGGGAATCGAAGTCGACGCGTTCGATCCCTTCGGACAAATTGAGATCCTGATTCAACGTAATCAGGACAGTCGTTTTTTGGCCTTAGGAGCGAACTGGTCTGCCTCTCAAACGTGGCATCAGGTGGATCGAGCGCTGAGCTCAGGCGAGCAGCTCGTATTGGCACTCGGTCCTGGGATCATTGACCCCCTCGTTGAAAAGACTCAGATGACCTACCTACTTGAGGTTCGTTGTCTGGAGACCTCTGCACG
>CAMBPA010000224.1 GCA_945869355.1 Bordetella parapertussis | reverse complement strand
CGAGTATTTTTAATCCTGCCTCATCGAGACGAAAAATATACGTCTCTAGATGAATGCTCGTCTGCGCCGCATCAAACGCTTCGCAAAGCGTCGGGAACAGCTCTTGACCGTTTTCGAGCAGAACAACAGCGTTGCCATCATGCCAGCGTAAGTGAGGATGACTAAGCGACATATTGGCTAATTCGCGTGCAATTGCAGATAAATTGATTGAATCGCGGGGATGAGCAGAGTGATGAGGACGGGAACCATCAATCCGAGTATCCACGCCTCGGGCTGGACTCGAGAAAATCCTGCGGCCTCTAGGCGCTTGGCGTACTTCAGTGTATTGATCATGTCAGTATTGCAATTCAAGGTTGGGCGACTGCTTGTGAACGTTGAAAGAACAAACACAGTCTGCGCCAACAAAGAAGGCGTTTCAATAGTTTTTGCGGCCGAGCTACTCAAATACCACAGGTATGAAATTGCAACTGAACATTGCTAGGCCCTTGACGCGAGGGTGCGTCTGCAGTAGTCCCTACACGCGATCGACAGGCGATTTGTTCGCTGATTTTTGCCACCCAGCAGCCCGTTGCGAGTGCTGTGCCCAGCAAAACGACCCCGCCATCCGTATAAACAAGAAAGAGCTGCCCCAGATCGCGGCAATCAGAATCAGGTTAATCACATCGGCACGACGCATGTACAACTTTGCAAGTACCCTTACAATACGCGCATCGTAAGGTGCGAGTCGATTCATCATGAATATTTTGCTAACTGGCGGAGCAGGCTATATCGGCAGCCACACAGCTGTGGCTTTGTCGTCGGCTGGGCATCGCGTGGTGATCCTCGATAACTTCTGTAATAGCCAGCCCGAGTCGGTTCAGCGCATTCAGCAAATCACCGGTCAACTCGTCACCACCGTGCGTGGTGATGTGCGTGACACGCCTCTTGTTCATCACACGCTTCAGTATCACGCCATCGATGCCGTGATCCACTTTGCAGGCCTCAAAGCGGTAGGTGAGTCGGTGCGGATCCCTATCGACTACTACGCCAATAACGTGCAAGGCACCATCAGTCTACTGCAGGCCATGCAGCGCACATCTTGCCGAACCTTGGTGTTTAGCTCAAGTGCGACGGTCTATGGCGATCCGCAGTATCTGCCGATTAACGAGCAACACCCGACAGCTGCCACCAACGCTTACGGCCGCAGCAAGCTGCACATCGAGCAGATCTTGGGTGATGTGTCCTTGTCAGACCCCGCTTGGCGTCTGGCCGTACTGCGGTATTTCAACCCCGTGGGCGCGCATTCGTCTGGCTTGATCGGCGAGAATCCCAACGGCATCCCCAACAACTTGATGCCCTTCGTCGCGCAAGTCGCGGTGGGCAAGTTGCGTGAACTGAGCGTGTACGGCCAAGACTACAACACACCAGACGGCACAGGCGTGCGTGACTACATTCATGTCATGGATCTGGCCGAAGGCCATGTTGCGGCACTGAATTACCTCAAGCAGCACGCGGGGATTCATACCTTTAATCTTGGCACCGGTCGTGGTTACAGCGTGCTTGAAATGGTGGCTGCTTTCGAGGCGGCGAGCAGCAAGCCTGTGCCCTACAAGATTGCACCGCGTCGCGCGGGCGACATCGCCAGCAGCTACGCGAGCGTTGATTTCGCAGCACAAGCACTCGGTTGGCAAGCGACGCGCGACTTAAAACAAATGTGTGAAAGTAGTTGGAAGTTTCAGCAAAGCGCCGCTTCGTAAGATAACGCTATGGCACAGATTCCCTGTTTCGTCGTGAATCTCGCAACTGCCACGCAACGCCGCGAGGCGATGGCGAGCTTGTTTGCACAACATGGGATGACACCGCGGTGGTTTGAAGCCGTAGACGGCCGTGTGATGTCAGCCGAGGACATGGCCAGGCATTTTGCGGCGGACATTGCGGCACACGTGTACGGCGCGATGAACCCATCAGAAATTGGCTGCGCACTATCGCACTTAGGCATCTATCGCCTGATGGTGGAGCAAGGTATCCCCAGCGCAGTTATTTTTGAGGACGACATTGAGTTAGCGCCCGACCTTGCAACATTGCTTGATGAGCAGACCGGACTGCAAAGCATGTTTGCTAGCGACGAGTCGGTGATGGTACAGCTGACGCATGTTAGACGTGGTTATCGCTTTGGTGCGCGTGCTGTGGGTAACTACGAAATCGTGCGGCCCTATGGTGGTGTTTGGTTAACCTCTGGGTACTTTATTACGTTAGCCGCAGCCCAGCGCATGTTGCTCGGTGCTTATCCGGTTTGTGCTGTAGCAGATTATTGGCGGTATTTTGAGCAACAGAGATTTGTAACGTTATATGCACTGACGCCTAATGCCGTGTGGGGTGGTCCGCTTAGTCAAGACTCTGTTCTTTCGCAAGGGCGAAGCCCACGTCGACGGGTCCGTCGTCGACTTGGATATGCCCTTAAGCGTCTATGGAAGGCTGTCGTGATTCGACCACTGCTGATCAAGAAACTGATTGAGCGAACGTCAGCGTGGCGCCAGAGTTGATGCACTTAGGGTGATGACGTTTTTGTCAGATACCCAGTATCGGACAACGCCATTAACCAGGCAATCATCAGCGCATAAAAACTCATGATGCCCATGCCACGGAACATCAGTTCAGTGAGCCCAAACGCAAAGAATCCGAGGCAGACACACAAGCCCATCGCAGCAGCCACCCGCGCAGATTGCGGCATGCCTTGCGCTAGCCGACGTATAAAGATCCATGCGGGCGCAAAGTACAACAAGAGCAAGGCGCATAGACCTAACACGCCGTGCCCGGCCATCATGTAAAAAATATCGTTGTGTGGCTCGTCGAATTTTTCTTTTGTGGTGAAGTCGGAGACAACGTTTGTCTCTACATATTTTTCTAGTGCGGGACCGAACATATTCGTTGCGCCGTTACCTAACAAGGGGTTTTCTTTAAACATTAACCAAGAGGCTCGCCAGAGCTGTACGCGCACGCACATTGATGAAATCGCATTGGGTTCGCTCGCGCATTCAACTAGCTGATCGACACCTTGTTGCATGCGCGTACGCATAGTGGAGCTCGACGCAAAGACCGTCGCAGCCAGCACCAGCCCGATCACCGTCGGTAGGAACAATCTCCGCGGATTAAACGTTCCCAGCCACAGCGCCAAGCCAATCAAGATAAAAAAAGGTATTGCCACCCAGCCGCTACGGGTTTGGGTGGTCATAAACCCTAACACGCCGGCAAAACCTATTAGTGCTTTGATGACGATTTCTGAGCGCCGGTAAGGCGTGAGTTTCCAGCCGATCGAGAGAGTCGACAGCGTGGCGAGCAATATCAATAAATTTCCGTATGCAACGGCGTTGTACTTTGGAAACTGATCGACCCGTTCAATCTCAGACCAGGTCCAGCTAAAGCCAATGAAGGTTGCGACGACGGTCCCAATCGTCAGCCCCCACGCGGCTTGGCGTAACCATTGGGGGGTTAGACCTAAGCAAGCGCCTAAGATAACGACGGTACCTAGGCTTAAGCGCAAGCCACGCTCAAGCTCTGCCGCATGGCTGCCACTTGAGGTCAGCATGGCGATCAAGACCATCAGCACCCAAAACCCTAACGCGAGCCCAAGTCCCCGGTAGCGGTGCAGATCAGCAAGCGTTGCACGCATACCGCCCGCGCGCGTAAAACAGATGGATAGGCAGACAACCAGTAGCGTATAAAACACCCCGCTGGTTTGTGCGATTTCTGTGAGCATCAACGC
>CAMBPA010000223.1 GCA_945869355.1 Bordetella parapertussis | reverse complement strand
GTCTTACAAGCGCTAGACCCACGGGCGTTGCGCCAGGCACTCGATCAGATGGAAGAGGAGGCCCGTGCTTCGGGCGGTGAAGTGGGCGCGAGTGAGGCGCAGATGCGCCGCGCTGCCGCGTGGTATGGCGTTTCGTTGGCCGCACTCGCCCGACAGGATCCCGCGGCTGCCGCAATGGCTTTACAGCAGGCGCAGTCATTCAAGATCTCATCGCCTTATTTGGATTTGCAGAAAATCGATATTGATATTGCAAATCGGCAATACGCAGCAGCCTTGACGGGAGCCCAGGCGGGCAGTAAGCGTTGGCCCACTCGCCGTTCTTTCGCCATGCGGATGGCGCAAACCTTGCAAGGTACAAACAAAGACGCTGAGGCCGCAAACTTCCTGAAGGCTCAAATCAAACGGTGGCCAAACGAAGAGCCGGATTTTTACAAGATGCTCGCGGCATCACAGGATCGGCTTGGCGAGCCGATTGCAGCCAAGCAATCGATGGCCGCTTATTACGAACGCGTGGGAGCGTTACCAGCGGCGGTGACACAACTGCAGCAGGCGCGTGCGCAGTCACAAGATTTTTATGTGCAGTCGCAGATTGACGGTCAGATCCGAACGTTGACAACCAAAATAGCAGACGATCGACGCTTGCTTGAGCGGTTTAAATAACTGACCCGCTGGCCTAGCGAGACGTGAAGAAAGTTTCGATGCGTTGAGCAAGCCACCCAAGGTGCCCGGGCCAGACACCAGTTACGAAACTAACGTGCCCACCTTGCGCGGGCTGATGCAGTTCGACCTGTGCGCTACCGTTTGCCGGGCCCGGTAAGGTCGCTTCAGGTAAGAAGGGATCGTTGCGTGCATTCAATACGAGTGTCCGCGTGCGGATATGGGCGAGCCAGCGGTTGCTCGAGCATTGCGTCCAGTAATCCAGTGCGTCCGAAAATCCATGCATGGGTGCCGTGTAGGCGTTATCAAAGTCACGCAGGTCGCGCGCTTGGTGGATGCGTATCGTGTCGATGACGCCAGGGAAGCGTTCGGCTTTTTTGAGTACCTTTGGCCGTAGTGTACGCAGGAAGTAGCGCGAATAGATCTCGCGGTTAAAGCGATCGTCTGACAAGTGGTTGCCTGCGGCGACGAGATCCAGCGGTGCCGAGATCGCAGCAGCGGCTTTGAGCCACGCAACTTCTTGCGGAGATTCTCCCATGTGCTTTAGCAACGCGTTGCCGCCCAGCGAGATACCGACCGCATGCCAGTGACCTGCAGGAAATCTGGCGCGTACCGTCTCGAGTATGAAGCGAATTTCAGCCGAGTCACCCGAGTGGTAGGCGCGTGCCAAACGATTTGCAAAACCGGAGCATCCTCTGAAGTGCGCGACAACAACTGCCCACCCTGCTTGTCGAAAGACCTGCGTGATCGATTGTGCGTACCGGCTTTTGCTACTGCCCTCTAGACCATGCAGAAGTACTAGCGCGGGAGCGGCCGGTGCGAGGCCGAGCGCTTGGCGTCCGGCTTCGTCAAGCCAATCTGTTGCGGCCGTGTGGGTCAGTGCGGCGTCCTGCGCGCGTTTTGGCGCGCGCGGCAGCATGGGCGCGTTCCAGTCAAAGTCGATGAAGTCGCCGTCGGGTGTCTCGACCCGGTCACGAAAAAAACGGATGCGGTTAGTGGGCGCAAGCAAAGCACCGAATAGGGTTTGGGCGTGTCGTTCGGGAAGCCACCAAGGGGTCGGACAAGGGGAAAGGTCGAGGAGGGCGCTCACGGGTTGGTGCTTAATGCAAAAGCCCAGGCTTATCGTGTAGATCCAGAATGCCCGCCTCACCCGGTGCTGCGGAGGCGTGATGCATCACGAGTTTCCATCCGGTCGGACCCTTGTGGTAGACGTTGGTTGCGTAGCAATGCGCCACCTCGGTGCTGTCCGCGGTTTTTACTGAAATTTGTTCGATCAGGGAGTGCACCACCCCCATCATGCTGTGCAAGGCCACCGTCAAGGACGGTCGGATGTGTAAACCGCCATTGGCCAGGATTTCTTGCCAGGACTCCTTGACAGCGTGTAGCCCGACAATTCGCAAACCACCTGGATGCACGCAGATGATTTCTTCATCTTCGGCCCAGACTTGCATCAAGCGAGGCAGGTCGGCCCGCTCGAGCGCATCATAAAAAGCGAGCTCTGCTTCTTCTGGCGTGGCAAAGATGATTGGCAAGATGGGCAGCCTAGTGGGCGTGCACAGTCGCGCCGGGTGCCAACCGGTACTCCGTGCTGCAGTAGGGGCATTTGGCTACGCCCGTTTTGGCAACATCAAGAAAGACGCGTGGGTGCATGCTCCAGAGAGGAGCTTTGGGACCTGGGCAATGCAGAGGTAAATCGCCGCCCGTCAGCGTGATCGCTAGTGGGTTCTCAGTGGAGCCTGTTGCTTGAGTCATTGCGCGCCTCATGAAAATAACGTGTTGCAACGATTGTAACAACTGCACGGTCTACAATAGAGGGAACGAAAGATAAAAGACCTCCTCAATCCATGCCTTGTTGTTTGTTGTTGAACCGATTACGTGAATGCTGCCTTGTCTGACCGGATCGCTTTACGTGCATTAAGACGGCGCGCGTTTATCGATGGTGCCCGAACCATTTCCCCGGGGCTCGTTGCGCTCGCGATTTGGGGGATCGTAACCGGTGTGGCGATGGTGAAGTCGGGCCTTAGTGTCACGGCGGCCGCGATCATGTCGCTGCTTGTGTATGCGGGGTCGGCCCAGCTCACCGCGATCCCGTTATTGGTTGTGGGTGCGCCGTTGTGGCTGATTTTTGGTGCTGGCATTATCGTGAACCTGCGGTTTGTGATTTTTGGCGCCGCGCTGCAGCCTTACTTCAAGCACATGCCTTGGCCTAAGCGCTTGTTCTTGGGGTTCATGAATGTTGACATTGTTTTTGTGACATTCATGGGGCGCTTTGGTAGCGCACCTCAAAAGGGTAATACCGAGCAACTCTGGTTTTTTATTGGCGCCACCATCCCCTGCTGGCTTATGTGGCAATTGACTTCTCTCATTGGCATTACGCTCAGCGCGTCGGTGCCAGAGTCTTGGTCTCTTGAATTTGCGGCGGTCTTGGCGTTGATGGCGCTGATGTTGCCCTTGCTCAAGACCCGACCAGCGGTCATTTCGGTGGTCGCGGCCGGTGTGACGGCTTGGCTCACGCAGCCGTGGCCACTACGAATTGGCTTGGTGGCAGCCACCGCGGTGGGTATTGCTGCGGGGATGTGGGCCGAGTCACAGATTGCAAAAAACGCTCAACCAGGGAGCACTGCGTCTTGATTAACCAGTCTTGGTATGTTTATTCCGCCATCCTCTTGCTCGCCGCAACGAGTGTGATCTGCCGAACGGGCTATGTCCTTTTTGGGCATCTTTTGCCGCTACCCGATCGTTTGCAGCGTGCGCTACGTTATGCGCCGCTTGCGGCGCTCACGGGAATCATCGTGCCAGAGCTCCTGCCTTGGCACCCCGAGGTAGGACCTCAGGTCGATTTAAGGCTGTTAGCCGCCGTGATCGCGACAGCCTTGTTTTGCTGGACACGCAATAGTTTTCTCTTAATTGCCTCAGGAATGGTGGTGCTTTGGACGGTTCGCTGGGTGTTTCCGAGTTAAACCCCTCGGTTTAGTGAGCCAGCTGCGGTACACTGGTGAGTGATTTCTTAAATAATTCAATGACTTCAAACACTCAAACCGCCTTACAGCCCGAGCCGGCGATCTCTACTTTTGCCGAGATGGGCTT
>CAMBPA010000222.1 GCA_945869355.1 Bordetella parapertussis | reverse complement strand
TCGAGGACTGGACTACTACAATTTGACTGTCTTTGAGTGGGTGACAGATAAGTTGGGCGCCCAAGCGACGGTTTGTGGCGGTGGGCGTTATGACGGGTTGATCGAGCTTGTTGGGGGTAAGGCCGCGCCAGCGGTAGGTTTTGCGATTGGGATGGAGCGTTTGCTGGACTTGTGGGGGCACTATCAATCCGAAACGCCTCAAACAGAATGTGATGTGTATTTTGTGTATCAAGGGGAGTCTGCGCAGCGCCGGGCGGCCTTGCTGGCTGAGTCTCTGCGGGATGCGGGGATTTCGACAATTGTCCACGCCGGCGCAGGCAGTTTTAAAGCGCAGTTCAAGCGAGCAGATACAAGTGGTGCGGCGATTGCGGTTATCCTTGGAGATGACGAGTTAGCGGCAGGCGCAGCGTCAGTCAAGATGTTGCGCAGCCAAAGTACGAGCGAGCCCGTAGGACAGCAACAAGTGTCACTGGATAAGTTAGTGACTTTTTTGAAAGAGAAGGTTAAATAAGTATGGCTTACGATCTTGACGAACAAGAACAACTCGACCAACTCAAGGCCTGGTGGAATAAATATGGCACGCTGGTCGTGACGTTACTGGTGATTGCGACGGCTGTTGCCGGAGGTTGGCGCGGATGGCAATGGTATGAAGGCAACCAGGCAGTGCAGGCGCGCGGCTATTTTGAGGCGCTTGAAGATGCCGGCCGTCAAAAAGGTGATGAGTCGGTTGCTCGCATTAATGCTGCGATGCAAACGCTTCGCGCGGATTATTCCGCTACCGATTATGCTGCGCGTGGCGCACTCGTGGCCGCTTCAGCACTTGCCGAGCGCAATGATTTGGTCGCGGCGCGTGCGCAACTTGAGTGGTTAGTGAAGTCCAAGCATCCAGCCTTGGTGCCAGTCGCCAAGCTGCGTTTGGCGGGATTGTTGTTTGAGCAGAAAGAATTTGATGCGGCGCTTGCGCAATTAAAGGATCCCTCGGCGTCCTTTGCAGGTCTTTACGCAGACCGGCGTGGCGATATTCTCGCCGCGCAAGGCAAGAGTGCCGAGGCACGCAGCGCTTGGGCGCAAGCCATTGAGCTACTCGGTGCGATCAATCCTTTGACACCAGTGGTCAAACTTAAGTTAGATGCGCTCGGAGCTTAATATGAATTTTTCGTTCCTTTCTCGTTTGCTTGGTTTAGGCGCAGCAGCATGCTTTTTTTCAGCATTGACTGGATGTGCGCTGATTACAGGCGATGATGGACGATATAAGCCGACCCCACTTACGACCTATCCTGCGGGTCTGTCTGTTCAGGTGGGTTGGAAGGTGCAGATTGGTAGCGGCTCTGGGATTGGTTTTGCTCCAGCCGTGGTGGGCGATGCTGTCTACGGGGCAGCTGCTAATGGTGCGGTCGGCAAATATGACCTCAACAAAGGCAATGCACTTTGGGCTACCAAACTTGAGCAGCGTCTGACCGCAGGGGTGGGAAGTGATGGAAAAACGACGGCCGTCGTTGCACGAGATGGAACCGTTATTGCATTAGACGAGACGGGTACGGTTAAATGGCGCTCCAAGGCGACGAGTGATGTCTCGGTGCCGCCGGTTGTCGGTTACGGCGTCGTTGTGGTGAGAAGCGGCGACTACCGTATCCAAGCGTTCAATGCCGAGACTGGCGACCGAATCTGGAGTGTGCAGCGCCCCGGACCAGCATTAGCCCTCCGTGCACCGGCGCGCATCGCATTGTTTGACGGTTTAATCATCACGGGCATACCTGGTGGAAAACTCATCGCGATCAACGCAGTGTCGGGTGATGTGCAATGGGAAGGTATTGTTGCGGCACCGAAGGGGACGACCGATCTTGAGCGCGTGAATGATGTGGTTGGTTTGCCTGTGTTAGCACCACCACTTTTGTGTGCGGTGGCTTTCCAGGGGCGGATTCTTTGCTTTGACTTGTCCGCGGGCGGACGTCCCGTTTGGGTTAAGAATTTTTCTAGTGCAGCGGGTCTGACCATTGACAGCAACCAAGCCTACAGTCCTAATCAGTCTGATGCCGTATCGGCGTTTGCGTTGAAAGATGGTAAGTTGAACTGGACACAGGATGCGTTGCGGTACCGTCAGTTAACAAGCCCTGCTGTCATTGGCAGCGCAGTTGCTGTGGGTGATTACGAAGGGTATGTACATTTCATGGCTGCGGATGATGGACGTTTACTCGCCCGCATAGCCGTCGGAGGAGGCAAGATCCATGCCCCTTTGATTGCGACACCTCTGGGTGTGCTCGTTAAGACCGGCGACGGCTCTCTTGCTTTGATTGTGTCGAAATAAATATTGTGTCGGTAAAGCCTGTTGTTGCCCTGGTAGGACGTCCGAACGTTGGAAAGTCGACTCTTTTTAATCGACTGACGCGTTCGCGATCGGCCTTGGTCGCCGACTTCTCTGGTCTGACCAGAGATCGTCATTACGGTGAAGGGCGCGTGGGCGATACACCCTTCATCGTCGTGGATACCGGTGGTTTCGAGCCTGTTGCCAAGACGGGCATCTTGCATCAAATGGCACGCCAGACCAAACAGGCGATTGCCGAGGCCGATGTGGTTGTGTTTCTGGTGGATGCGCGTGCCGGTTTAAATGCACACGACCATGACATCGCCCGCTTGTTACGTAAGCTCGGACAAAAAGTTGTTCTGTGTGTGAATAAAGCCGAAGGCATGCAGCACACCAGTGCGGTGGCGGAGTTTCATGAGCTCGCCCTTGGGTTGCCTTGTCCTATTTCAGCTGCGCACGGAGATGGCATTGCAGATTTAATCGAGCATGCTCTGGAAGGGCTGGGTGAGAAGGTTGAAGATGCGGTGTTCGATGAGGATGAGGCTGAGCCGAGTCCGGATGCCTTGGCAAGTGACTCACCTGAGCCGGTTGAGCCTGCCATTCATCATCGGATCAAGTTGGCAATTGTGGGTAGACCTAATGTTGGGAAATCCACCTTAATTAATACGCTGCTTGGCGAGGAGCGTGTCATTGCCTTTGATTTGCCAGGAACGACGCGTGACGCAATTGAAATTGAGTTTGATCGCGGCGGTAAGCAGTACACGCTGATTGATACGGCGGGTCTGCGCAAGCGCGGGAAAGTCTTCGAGGCGATTGAAAAGTTTTCAGTGATCAAAACGCTGCAAGCGATTGAAGCCAGTAACGTTGTTCTGCTGATGATTGATGCGCAGCACGAAGTGTCCGAGCAGGATGCGCATATCGCGGGCTTTATTCTCGAGACGGGCCGTGCGTTGGTTGTTGCGATCAATAAGTGGGATGGACTCGACCCCGAACATCGCGAGCGGATTCAACGCGAGTTTGATCGCAAACTAAGGTTCTTGTCGTTTGCTCGTGTGCATACGATTTCGGCATTGCGCGGGCAGGGCATCAATACGGTGTTGCGTTCTGTCAATGCAGCGCATGCGGCAGCGTTTACCAAGCTGTCGACGCCGCGTCTGACGCGCGAGTTGCAAGCAGCGATTGAGCAACAACCGCCGCCCCGTAAAGGTATTTTCCGTCCAAAAATGCGCTATGCGCATCAGGGCGGACAGAATCCACCCCTGATCATCATTCATGGCAACGCACTGGATGCGATTCCGGACCCGTACCGTCGATATCTCGAAGGGCGCTTTCGGGATGAATTTGAACTTGCCGGCACACCTTTACGAATTGAGTTTAAGTCGTCATTTAATCCTTACGCCGATAATTAATCGTTAATGCGTTGATCGCGAGCCCTTATGAGTCGTTACTGGAATAGCCTCGTTTCTAA
>CAMBPA010000221.1 GCA_945869355.1 Bordetella parapertussis | reverse complement strand
GCTTCGCATATGGTGGTTTTTTTATACACCACACCCATTTTTACTGCCCTAGGCCTGCACTACTGGGTTCCCGAGGAGCGACTGAGCTGGTTGCAATGGTTGGGCGTGATGACTTGTTTTACGGGAATTGCCATCGCCTTTCTTGGAGGGGCTGACCAGCCACACTTTAGTCTCACAACCATCTGGGGTGATCTTCTCGGCTTAGGGGCTGGTTTGTTATGGGCTGCGACGACCATCATTATCCGCTGTACTGAATTAGCTAAGATTCCTCCCGCACAAACAACCTTCTACCAGCTGTCTTTCGCCTCGGCCGGCATATTGGTGGCCTGCGCGTTGACTGGGCAAGCTAGCGTGATATGGACCCCCTTCGTCATTAGCAGCATTCTGATACAAGGGGTTGTGATTGCTTTCATGAGCCTACTGATTTGGTTTTGGTTATTACGTCATTATCTTGCGTCGCGGGTATCCATTTTTACGTTTCTTACACCGCTCATGGGCGTCACGTTTGGGGTATGGATCTTAGATGACCCCCTTCACCCAGAGTTCGTCTGGGGAGCGGTGATGGTGTTGAGCGGAATGATTCTTGTCAACATTCCTAAGAAAAAACAGCGAGTCATTTAATGTGTCTGGCAATTTTTTCCCTTAATCGCCTGCCTGATTGGCCACTCGTGATTGCAGCGAATCGAGATGAACTGCACATCCGTCCGACGCTTGAGGCAGCCCCCTGGAGTGACGCAACACATATCCTGGGCGGACGCGATCTTGAGGCCGGCGGCACCTGGCTTGGCATGACACATTCAGGGCGCATTGCGTTGCTGACCAATTATCGAGAACCCGGCCCGCGCAAGCCCGACGCACCCTCGCGGGGACTACTCACAGAAAACTATCTCCGAGGAGTCGACACTGCGCAGACTTATGCGCAAACCGTGCATCAAGACTCAGCCTCCTATAACGGGTTTAATTTGCTTGTAGGAGATCATCGTGGGCTTTGGTATTGTTCAAACCGCAGTGCTGCCCCCCCTCAGCATTTGACCGACGGAACGTTTGGGCTCTCTAACGCGGTGCTCGATGCCCCTTGGCCAAAAGTCTTGCGCACGCGCGATGCGCTCGAACAACATCTATCCGATGTGGCAGCCCCATCGCCGGAAGTATTATTTAGTATTTTGCAAGACACCACACCAGCTGCCGAACACGAGTTACCAGATACCGGGGTGGGACTTAGCCGCGAAAAAATTTTAGGCAGTCCTTTCATCACCGATCCGCGATATGGCACACGTTGCACCACAATTATTCTGCAACATATTGATGGAAAAGCGATTTTTCTCGAGCAGCGCTACAACGCGTTAGGTCAAACTGAAAGTCAAACGCATTGGATAATCGACACGACGCGGCAAAAATTTTTAAATAAAGTCTAGTTGAAGCTAGGATTAATACTGTATATTTGTACAGTATTAATCCTAGCTTTCATGAGTCTTCAGCATGCTTTTCTCTTCAATCCCAATACAAAAAAACAGACCTAGCACCCAGCCACAGCACATTCACCCAGATCTGTGGCGGGGTTCTGAACTCGGCACATACACACGCCCTACCGTTGGCACGGGTCACCGCAGCCTCGATGCAGAGCTCCCCGGGGGCGGCTGGCCGACAGGCACACTCATTGAACTCTTAACCGCTGGGCCAGGAATCGGCGAATTACGTCTCTTGCGTCCCGCACTGACCTCACTCGATCCGCAGCAAGCGATCGCGCTCATTAATCCCCCCTACATCCCCAATATTGTTTGTTGGAAGAGCTGGTTAAACACACCACGTTCGATTTTTTATGTACGCACGGCCGAACGTCGTGATCAATGGTGGGCGGCAGAGCAAACGCTTAGGAACGGCAGTTGTGCGGCGCTCCTTTGTTGGACAGACACCATCCCACAGCTTGCACTCAAACGTTTACAACTCGCTGCCCAAACAAGCCAAACGCTTTTCGTGATGTATCGACCGATCGCCACAAAAGCGATTGCCTCACCCGCCAACCTACGGTTAACACTAGAACCCGACCATGCAGGAAATTTGCATGTTTCCGTTATCAAACGACGCGGCTCGTTACACAGCAAGTTGCTTTGCCTACCGCGCGAAACGCACAATTATTTAATGAGTACCCCACATGGCGATATGGATCGGCCTGCGCCTACACGCACTCGAATACTGGCAACCGTCTTGGCTCCCTCAGCATAAGGCGTTAACGACTGAACGTTCGACAGAGACGCAACAATCGATTTTCGATCAGTGTGCGCAACATGCGCTCGCCTATACGCCAGCCGTTTATCAGGGGGCAAGCCATACCGTACTGCTAGAGATCGAAGCAAGCTTACGATTATTTGGGGGCATACGAAAAATTCTTTACGGACTACGGCAACGCGTGAGCGCGTTGCACAATCAGCTCAGCACTAGTGTGGCGCCCACCCCGACCGGTGCATGGTTACTTGCTCACGCAAGCCAAGCACGTCAACGCTATGCTTGCTCGTACACGTCGCTGACACGAGCTCTCGATCCCCTGCCCTGTCTCGCTCTGCCGGGTGCGCAGGCGCATCGTCAGTGGCTCGATGCCATTGGTTGTAAAACATTTAAGGGACTACGTACGTTGCCACGGGCAGGCCTATCGCGACGAATCGGGCCAGTACTTCTACAAGAACTCGACGCCGCCTACAGTCAAACACACACCACGCTTAAAGCTTATCAGCCTGCGCCTCAATTTATGCAACGTCTAGACTTAACCGAGCGCATGGATCATACCGTGGCCATCATGCATCGTATTGAACACATGCTAGCGCGGCTGTGCGTGTGGCTCGTTGCAAAACGCAGCGCCCTCACACGCCTGCGTATTATCTTGCATCACGAGCGCTATCAAGAGAGTGCCGTTCATACACAACACGATTTAGCTTTTGGAGAGCCTGTACACACGCTAAGCGGTCTGATGCTTTTGGTGCATGAGCATATTGAACGCTTACCCCTGAAAGATTCAGTCGTTGCACTAACAGTAGAAAGTATCGACATTACTGAGCTCCAACATACTGCCGGAGGACTATTTCCAGAAACGCTTCGTACGCCTGCTGAACGCCGCAAACTCTTCGACCTACTCACGGCACGCTTGGGTCCCCAATGTTTATTGCACCCCGCCGCCGTCGCTGACCATCGCCCTGAAATCGCAAACAACTGGATATCCACACCTAGCAACCTTGAGCACGCTGCGCAGGACGGTGCACCGCAGTTACTCGATCGACCGTTCTGGCTGCTGCCAGTGCCTATTGCACTACGTGTGGAGCGAAATCGACCTATTTATCGCACAGCACTTGAGCTCTTGCGTGGTCCCGAGCGTCTGGAGTGCGGCTGGTGGGACGGACCGAGCATTGCAAGAGATTACTTCGAGGCACGTGATACGACAGGCGCGCGTTACTGGATTTATCGTGAGCGCGATGCAGATCCCCCGCATTGGTATTTGCATGGGCTCTTTAGCTAATACCATGCAGATCGCACAGCCATCGGGACTGCCCGCGTACGCAGAGCTCAGCACCTCAAGCCACTTTTCCTTTCTGCGCGGCGCCTCAGCGCCTGAAAGTCTTGTCGCCCAAGCGGCAGCGCTCGGCTATCACGCCCTAGCTCTCACCGATGAATGCTCACTTGCCGGGATTGTGCGCGCGCATGTTGAAGCTAAAAAAATAGGTCTAAAACTTTTGGTCGGCTCAGAACTACGCTTAACGCCCAAGACATACTCAACATTTCGCATCATTTTGCTGGCACA
>CAMBPA010000220.1 GCA_945869355.1 Bordetella parapertussis | reverse complement strand
TAGCCCTAAGATTTGCCTGATTTTTAAACGCGAACGAGAAGTGCGCGTTAGACTCTAAGCGATCTTGCGCTTTGGCATCCATGTGGATTTCTAAGGCACAGTAAATCTGAGTTTGGAGATCGCAATGTTGATGGCCTCTTTGGTGGTGTTGCATTTGTTGGCGGCCCTAGTTTGGGTCGGTGGGATGTTTTTTGCGCACAGTGCACTGCGCCCGACTGCGGCAAGCGTGTTGCAGCCACCAGAACGGCTGACACTGATTAGTGGCGTGTTCGGTCGCTTTTTCGTGTGGGTGAAAGGCGCGATCCTTCTGCTGTTTCTTTCAGGCTTTGGCTTAATTCACATGTTAGGCAGCTTTGGCAAGCTAGGATGGTATGTGCATACGATGCTCTTGATCGCTGTGGTCATGACCGTGATTTTTGCTTATATCTACGGTGGGCCCTTTCGTATGCTTAAATCTGCTGTAGCTGCAAAAGATTGGCCAACCGGCGGCCTGGCACTCGCCAAGATTCGACCCCTTATATTTACAAACTTGATTCTCGGTTTGATCACCGTAGCGATTGGTGCAGGAGGACGCTATGTCTAGTGATCATCCTCGGGATCGCTGATAACGAGGTAGTGTGATGACAAACACGGTGCGCTATGACTTTAGTGGCAAACACGCGGTCGTAACGGGTGGCGCAGCAGGCATTGGCCAAGCTTGCGTTGAGCAGTTTCTTGCCGCAGGTGCGCGTGTCTCCATCTGGGATCGCGATCCACAAGCGCTACGCGCCGCGCAAGACCTGCATGGCAGCAAGGTGCGCACGGTGCAGGTCGATGTCTCTGATGCAGCGTCGGTTGCGCAAGCGCTCGCTTCATCAACAAACTTTTGCGCACACATCGACATGCTCGTGAATAGCGCCGGCATCACTGGGCCTAATGCAACGGTAGTGGACTACCCGCTGAGCGAATGGGATCGTGTGTTTGCGATCAATGTGCGCGGCACGCTTCTGACGTGTCAGGCAGTCGTGCCTAGGATGAAACTTGCAGCACAAGGCCAAGGGGCAGGGCGCATTGTGAATATCGCTTCGGTGGCCGGTAAAGAGGGCAACCCGAACGCTTCGGCGTACAGTGCCTCGAAAGCGGCTGTGATCGGGCTCACCAAATCTCTTGGTAAAGAGCTTGCCCAGACTGGCATTACAGTCAACTGCATTACACCTGCCGCGGTACGTACCGGAATGTTTGCGCAAATGACGCAAGAGCATATTGATTTCATGTTGTCCAAGATCCCGATGAATCGTTTTGGCGCCCCTCATGAGATCGCACATTTAGTGATGTGGTTGTCCTCGGACGCCTGCAGCTTCTCTACCGCTGCGGTGTTCGATATCTCTGGTGGCCGCGCAACATATTGATTACCCCGTGCGATAGCTGTTAAATTCAACGCTTCATCCAAGGAGAAGCAATGAAACTCGTACGCTATGGCGCTAAAGGTAAAGAAAAACCCGGCCTGATCGACAAAGAAGGTAAGTTGCGTGACTTGTCGGGCGTGGTTCCCGATATCACTTCGGCGCAACTATCGAGCGCTGCGCTGTCCAAGCTCGCTAAAATTAAAACGAGCACATTGCCCCTGGTAAAAGGTAAGCCACGCTATGGCGTTCCACTCGCTGATGTGGGCAAGTTTTTGGCGATTGGTTTGAACTACTCAGACCATGCGGCCGAAGCCGGCATGCCTTGTCCTAAAGAACCCATCATTTTCTTTAAGGCCGATACCAGCCTGAGCGGCCCTAATGACCCGGTGATGTTGCCTAAAGGATCAAAGAAATCCGATTGGGAAGTTGAGCTCGGCGTGGTGATTGGAAAAAAAGCACGTTACGTCAGCAAGAAAGACGCGCTTAAGTACGTGGCGGGCTATTGCCTGATTAACGATGTGTCAGAGCGCGAATATCAGCTCGAGCGCGGCGGCACGTGGGACAAGGGCAAGGGTTGCGACACTTTTGGTCCGGTCGGCCCGTGGCTCGTCACGGCAGACGAAATCAAGAATCCACAAAAACTCGGTATGTGGTTGGATGTGAACGGCAAACGTTTCCAGACTGGTACCACCAAGACCATGATTTTTGATGTGCAGACGATTGTCAGCTATGTCAGCGAGTTCATGACGCTGATGCCAGGTGACATCATCACCACGGGTACGCCTCCAGGCGTTGGCATGGGTGTGAAGCCCAAGCCTCGCTACCTCAAGGTGGGCGATGTCATGACCCTCGGTATTGACGGTCTAGGCGAACAGCGTCAAGAGGTCGTAGCGTTTAAGAAGTGATCCCGGAGGGTTTGGGCGCAAAGTTTGACGGCGGTGTTGGCCTCGTCGATGATGCGCCCCATCGGGATAAAGCCGTGGATTTGTCGCGCAAAGCAGATGTATTGTGTGGGCACACCTGCGGCTGATAGCTTGTCGGCGTAGTCTCGGCCTTCGTCGTGCAAGGGGTCGTAGCCCGCAGTGATCACCATTGCCGGTGGCAACCCACTGTGGTCTTTAGCCAGCATGGGCGAGCCGCGCCAGTCCTTGCGCATCCACTGCTCAGGCATGTAGTGCCCGAAAAAATAAGCCATGGTCTCGCGAGTCAGCAAGTAGCCTTCGCCATTCGTGCGCATCGATTCGCGCTCTTGGCTGGCATCGGTGACTGGGTAGAGTAGTAATTGCAGGACAGGCTTAAAAGCATTGTCTTGCTTAAGCGTTAACGCCACCACAGCGGCCAAGTGCCCGCCTGCGCTGTCCCCACCCAACGCGATACGCTTCGGGTCAATATTTAACGTCGCAGCGTGCGCGTGTATCCATTTGGTGGCAGCCACGCAATCATCGGAGGCTGCAGGCATGACGTGCTCTGGCGCCATCCGATAGTCGATGGATAAGACAGCACAACCAGCAAGATTGGCTAAGGAGCGGCACAGCGTGTCATGGGTGTCTAGATCGCCAATGACGTGCCCACCCCCGTGGTAATAAACCAAAGCCGGTAAGGTCTGAGCGGCTTGACTGCCCAGAGGACGAATCACGCGCACGGGAATTGTGCCGAGCGGGCCCGGCACTTTAATGTCTTTACTCTCTGCAACCTCTGGTGGCTCGGGCTGGCTAAAGAAGCGACGTTCGCGATAAAAGTGCCGCGCCTCAGCAGGGGGCGAAGCGTGCATCGGGGGAATGCCTTTCTCTGCGACCAGGTCAATCAGGGCTTTAGCTTGAGGATCGAGCATGGCAGGTCACCTGTTGGCGAGTGGCGGGGGCTTCAGCGCACTTCGATTTCGATGAAGGCGACTTCATGTGCGCTGGCGTTAATCACATTGTGATGCACGCCCGCTCCACGCGTATAGGATTGACCGAGTTTGAGAGGAAACTCTTTGAGGCCCTCGGGAGTTTCTAGGTGCAACAAACCGTTCGCGATAGGTACCACGACGTAGTCGTGGCCATGGGTGTGCCAGCCTGTCTCTGCTCCGGGGGCAAAGCGCCACTCTGTGACGATCACGCGCTCGTTATCGATTTGTGTAGTCGGAACTGCTTGTGGTCGTGTGCTCATGGCGTTTACTCGCGTAAAAAATTGGCTTGATTACATGCCGGTGTAAACCGGGCCTTCGCCGCCCTGCGGGGCGACCCACACGATGTTTTGTGTGGGGTCTTTGATATCGCACGTTTTGCAATGCACGCAGTTCTGCGCATTGATTTGTAGCTTGTCGGCGCCCTGATCATCCTTGATGTATTCGTACACGCCCGCTGGGCAGTAGCGCGATTCTGGTCCACCGTATTTTGCAAGGTTGACCGCCACAGGCACAGAGGCGTCTTTGA
>CAMBPA010000219.1 GCA_945869355.1 Bordetella parapertussis | reverse complement strand
TCGATGCTCCTGGGGCTCAAGAGCGGTGCGACGGCTTACTTGGGCACGGTTATTGCGACGGCAGAAACCTGGAGAATGCAGATATTTGGCTCGAATGGTTGGGTACAGGTGGGAGATGTAGAGCACCTGCACACTTGGGATCTGACGACTTGCATGATTGACAAGGCGAATGTCACTAACAAGCAGAAGCCTGTGACGCACAAATACGACGCGGTCAGCACGGAGAGACTCGAGTTAGAAGATTTCGCAAAAGCGATTACACACAAGAAGGCTTTGGTGACGCCTCAGGGAGACGCTGTGCGTAACGCGCGCGTTCTCGAGGCCATCATCAAGTCGTCGGCCGAGCGTCGCACGATCACACTTGATTAGTGCCGTATTAAATAAAAAAATTGGAGTAATGATGCAAATCTACTTAGTCGCTCGCAAACTCATCCTGGCCTTATTTGCCTGCACAACGCTTGGCGCCGTGGCACAAACGCAAAGTACGGCGAAGGCCGATGCAAATTTTCCTTCGAAGCCGATTCGTGTGGTGGTGCCGTCGCCGCCCGGTGGGCCACCAGACTTAATTATGCGCATCATCGGACCAAAGATGTCGAGTGTGCTTGGTCAGTCAATTATTGTGGAGAACAAGCCTGGCGCCGGTGGTCTGGTGGGCACGGCCTACTTAGCTAAGCAGCCTGCTGATGGATACTCTTGGTTGTTTACGACGGCTTCCCATGCAACGATTCCGCCTTTCAATAAGAACGTCTCGTATGACTCGGTAAAGGACTTCACACACGTGTCGCTGGTCGCGCAGAATTATGGACAAGCACTGGTGATCCCGACGAGTTTGGCAGCCAATAATGTTTCTGAGCTTGTTACCTTAGCCAAGAAAAATCCAGGCAAACTGAGCTACGCCAGCGCTGGCTTAGGCACGGCCAGCCATATCCCCGCTGAGGTGTTTAAAGCCAAGACCCAGACCGATATTCTGATGGTCCCTTACAAAGGCGTGGCCGAGGTATTGAGTGATTTGCTCAGTGGTCGCGTGGACATGTTTTTCGTTGGGACGCAGATCGCGATCAAGCATGTTGAGGCCGGTAAGCTGCGAGCCTTGGCCTTAACGGGTAACACCCGTTGGAAGGGCTTGCCGAACGTTCCGACCATGCAAGAGGCGGGCATTCCAAATTTTGATGTCGTGAATTGGTTTGGTTTGTGGTTGCCCGCTGGTGCGCCAACCCCAATCGTCGACAAAATTTATAGCGCGGTTCAGCAAGCGATCAAAGATCCCGACGTGATCAAGCAGTTTGAAGCGCAGGGTCTATATGGCGTTGGTATGCCGCCCGCCGAGTTTGTTAAGTTTGTTGCCCAAGAGGCGCAAGCAGCGGTCGTGATTGCAAAGAGTCTTCCTGAAGAGCCGTCAAAATGAGTGACCAACCGCTAGAGCCTTGGCGTTGGCCGGAAAGTCAATGGCGCGAAATCGTGAACCGTGTTCGCGCTGGGCGAAGTTTGCGTCCAGCGTCTTGGCCCGGTGGCGCTCGTTGCGCTGTTGCACTTTCTTTTGATTCGGATCACGAAACGAACGAACTCAGAGAGGGCGGCGACTCGCCTGGAAAGCTCTCTCAGGGTCAATACGGGAATCGCCAAGGCGTCCCCCGTATTGTTGAGATCCTGACGCGCCACGGTGTGCCGGCAAGCTTTTTTGTGCCTGCCGTTACCGCGCTACTCTATCCCGATGAGCAAAAAAATCTTGCAGCGTTGGGTCATGAAATCGGCATTCACGGTTGGATTCATGAGCGAAATTCGGTGCTTCCTATCGACGCAGAACGCGATCTGATGCAACGTAGTTTTGAGGTCTTGCACAAGATTACGGGAGTTGCTCCGGTAGGGATGCGCACACCTTCTTGGGATTTCAGTCCCAATACGCTTAGGCTGGCAAAAGAGCTTGGGTTGATTTACGACAGCTCGCTCATGGCGGACGTGGACTGTTATGAGCTGTTGATGGATGAGAAAGCAACAGGCGTGATTGAGCTGCCGGTCGAGTGGATCCGAGACGATGCGGTGTACTTCAATATGAACCGTTTCGCTGCATTGCGCCCTTACACACCGCCCACGGACGTCTTTGATATCTTCAAGCGCGAATTTGATGCGGCTTATGTCGAAGGTGGCTTGTTTCAGCTAACGATGCATCCGCATATCATTGGCTATCGCTCGCGGGTATGGATTTTGGATGCCTTGATCCGCCACATACAGCAGCATTCAGATGTCTGGTTTGCCACCCATGCCGACATCGTGCGCTATGTGAAAGCTAGCGGCTGAGCATGACTTGGTACACTCCCTGCTATCTATGTAGGGAGTGCTTCTTTTGAATTCGCCAGCGGTTCGCGTGCTGTCCGTCATCCCACCGATGACGCAGCTCAATACACCTTATCCGTCGACTGCCTATTTGACGGGATTTTTGAGGTCGTGTGCCGTCCATGCAGTGCAGGAGGATCTTGCGCTTGAGCTGGTCCTCCAGATCTTTTCGCAAGAGGGCTTAGGGAAGGTCGCAGCATGTATGCCGGCAATTAAAAAGGCTGATCAATCGCGTCCTGCCTCGCGCATATTTGTCAGCCAATTGCCCCGATACCTTTCTACGATTGATCGCGTCATTACCTTCTTGCAAGGCAGAGATGCGACGCTCGCGCATCGTATTGTGAGTCGGCAGTACTTGCCTGAGGGGCCGCGGTTCGCCAGTTTGGATGCGTACATAGACGAGGAGGGGGGTGACCCGCTTGGTTGGGCGTTTGGTGCGCTTGGGGTGCAAGATCGTGCCAAACATCTCGCTACGCTTTATCTCAACGATTTATCCGATGTAGTACGTGAGTCGGTTGATAGTCGTTTTGAGTTTGTACGCTACGGTGAAGCGCTTGCTGCCAGTCAGGCAAGCTTCGATACGCTGGCCGCTGCGCTCGCTGCGGCGCCTAATCTTGTTGACGACACGCTGCGCTCGCTTACTTTAGCGGCGATCGAACGTCATGTGCCGACAATCGTATTGCTATCGGTTCCGTTTCCCGGCACAGTCTATGCGGCCTTTCGTATTGCGCAGACAATTAAGTCGCTTCATCCAAACATCACGATCGTGTTGGGTGGTGGTTTTGTGAACACTGAACTGCGCGAGCTGTCGGACGCCAGAGTGTTCGATTATGTGGATTTTGTAACGCTTGATTCCGGCGAGCGACCTTTACTGTGCTTATTAGAATATTTGGCAGGTAAGCGTTCGAGTCAGCGACTGGTTCGCACGTATCTGCGCGATCCGTCTAGTGGTGTCGTGCGCTACGTGAATATGGTCGAACCGGAGGTACCCTTTGAGGAGGTCGGTACACCCACTTGGGATGGTCTGCCCTTAGAGGACTATTTGTCTTTGTTGGATATGCTTAATCCGATGCATCGACTCTGGAGTGACGGTCGCTGGAATAAGCTGACCGTGGCCCATGGCTGTTATTGGAAAAAATGTAGTTTCTGTGATGTCAGTCTTGATTACATCAGTCGTTACGAAACCGCCTCGGCGAGCTTATTGGTAGATCGCGTGCATGCCATCGTGCAAGAAACAGGACAAACAGGTTTTCATTTCGTTGATGAGGCTGCACCGCCCAAGGCGCTCAAGTCACTAGCAACCGAGTTGATCGCACGTGGTGTGGGTATTTCGTGGTGGGGCAATATTCGTTTTGAGAAAACCTTCACGCCTGAGTTGAGCCGTTTGTTAGCACAAAGCGGTTGTATTGCTTTATCGGGTGGTCTTGAGGTCGCATCCGATCGCTTGTTGAAACTCATGCAAAAGGGGGTTTCCGTGGATCAGG
>CAMBPA010000218.1 GCA_945869355.1 Bordetella parapertussis | reverse complement strand
CGCTGCGGGCTATGGTGCCTTCTGCCTGACGGTCGACACCGCACACTACAGTCGTCGCGAGCGTGACTTGGCGAAGCGCAACATCCGTCGCAGCACAGTACCCGGTCGCGAGTTTCAACCAACGCTTACCTGGAAGGACGTAGATCGCCTCAAATCCAAACTATCCATTCCGCTCATTCTCAAAGGAATCGCGACAGCGGAAGATGCCGCCCTCGCCGTTGAACACGGTGTCGATATGGTCTATGTATCGAATCACGGCGGCCGGCAACTTGATCACGACCGCGGCTCACTCGCGGTACTGCCTGAAGTGGTGCAGGCCGTGAACGGTCGGGCCCAAGTAATCGTTGATGGTGGATTCAATCGCGGAACGGACATCGTTAAGGCAATTGCCCTGGGGGCGAACATGGTCGGCCTCGGACGCATGCAATGCTACAGTCTCGCAGCCAACGGCGCCGATGGGGTCGTGCGTATGCTTGAGATCTTGCAAGATGAGGTGCGTATCTGCATGGGACTACTTGGTGTGAATGCACTCAGTGAACTTAACCCAAGCTATTTGCAAGCAGCCTCACCATCGGGTGTATCGAGTGTTTTAAGCGCGTTTCCGCACCTATCGCTGGATGAGAAAGCGTTTTATTAAATTTGGTGTCCAGCCAAATGGCCATCGGCTGTAGCGGCAATCATATCTCTCGGTGACTTGCAATCACCGACTGTCAACACTATCACGCCTAGGCGTGTTAGCGACTCTGATAGCGCATCGTTACGGCGCCGTGGTGTGGCATACGTTAACAGCGCTACATTGTGGATGAGGTTGCGCTCCCCGGTGATGACATTGACCCAGGCCAACACACCGTCCTCCATTCCAGCATCCCACACGGGCTGGGCCAACAAATGAACAACTATTTTTTTTGTGAAGATCCGACGTAGTACGCCCTGTCGCGTGACGACAGCCATATCGTCAGCCAATGAATGTCTTGGGGTGAGAATAACAACCTGATCAAACAGGCTATGCAGCCGCTCTGCCGCAGCATACGTGGCTTCCGTATGGTCCATATCAAAGAGTACGGCAGTGCCTCGCTGCCTAACGGTCACTTTTAACAAATCCTGCATCGTTTGGCGCAAGTCCAAAACAAAACCATCTCGCTGAACTTGCTCTGGTAACCAAGGCGGTGGGATCATCGACGCACCAGTCGCCAAGACGACAACGTCGGGGCTGAAACCCATGATGGTATCGGTCTGCGCCGTCATGCCTAACTCAATCTTCGCACCGGCTCGCATCGCCGCCACTGTTTGATAATCATAAACACTGCTTACTTCTTCTCCTCCGGGTAGATGCGAACGCAGCCACGCTTTGCCACCGATTTGCGCACTAGCGCTCAATATAGTTACCTGATGCCCGCGTGCGGCGGCGATCCACCCTGCCTCCATGCCAGCAATACCCGCACCCACCACGACCACCCGCCTTAACTCAGTAGCCATCGAGGGCCAATAGTCGACCTCATCGGCCTTTCGTACCCGCGGATTATTGACACACGCCAACGACTCATGCCGGTTAATGATCGTGTCCCAGCATGTATTGCATGCCAGACAGTATCGAATCTCATTAACACGTGACTGCATGACCTTAAGCGGCCAGGCAGGGTCCGCAATCAACGCCCGTCCCATTCCGATCAACTCCGCTTCGCCGGAAGCCAAAATAACTTCGGCCTCCGCAGGATCACTAATCCGCCCGAGCGACATGAGTGGAGTATTCGGGATCGCACGACGCAATGTCCGAATTAATTCACGATAAGGCGTTCGCGGCCCAAAGCGATCCGGTATGTGCATTTCCAGTGAGTTTGCATGCGTACCTTGCGCAAAGCATACATAGCTAGCTTCTTTGCTCGCTGTCAAAAGAGAAGCGATAGTCGCGGCCGCCTCCGGACCAATACCTCCGGGGAGGCCATCATCACCTGGGAGTTTGAGGCCGATAATGAAATTAGACCCACACTCCTTGCGGACGGCGGAGACGATCTCAGCAATGAATCGACATCGATTCTCCCAACTACCACCATAGGCATCATCACGGATGTTGGACTGCGGCGATAGAAACTGATGGAATAAATGTCCATGGCCACAGGAAAGTTCAACACCGCTAAACCCATATGCCTGTAAGCGTGCGGAGCTTTGCGCGAAATCAGCGACGTACTGTTTTATCTCAGGCGCGGTCAAGGCTCGGGGTACCGACCAACTCATATCATCGGGCAATACGGAAGGCGCAACTGCATTGAGATGCCTGCCAGCATGATGTCGGGCACGCCCAGGGTCCTGTATCTGCGCCAATAGTCGGCAGTCTTGGCCTTCGACCTCCGCCGCCATGCGCATTAAGCCCTCCGCGTTGGCCGGATCAAACGCGTGAGTCTTTGTAGGAACCGCCTGAAGAGGAGACATCGAAAATGGTTCGGTAACAACCATAGCAGCCCCACCCCGCGCTCTATTAGCAAAGTATGCAATTTGCTCTGGCATGACATTGCCGTTTCGTACAGTGAGAGAAGTCATCGAGGCATGCACAATTCGATTACGCAAGGGCCTTCCCGCCAACTCGAATGGCGTAAACAATAGTGATGGTGTTTTCGGCGTAATCGACAAATCTAACCTCAAAGATAGTTTGATGGTTTGCCAACCATTACTGTGTAGACAATCTCGGTAAAAGAATACATCGAATGCCTCGGTGCACAGCGCAAAAATGCGTCATGCCGAAATCAATTGACAGACTGACGCATGAATAATAAGGTGGACGTTACAAAACTAGGGCGAACAGCAAGCTTGCCGCGTCGCAACTGAGCCTAAAAAAGATTTGGAGATAAATAATGAAAGCATTCCTTACTAGACGTTCTGTGGTTCTTGCCCTCAGTGCCGCTGCTTTGTTGGGCGGACTTGGGGCCTTGCCAGCTCAGGCACAAAGCTTTCCCGCTAAACCGATCAAGCTGGTTGTGCCGTATGCACCGGGCGGAGGCGTAGATATCGTTGCACGCACACTAGCCGATTACATTTCGACAAAACTAGGAAAGCTCGTCATCGTCGAAAATCGTACCGGCGCTGGCGGCAACGTAGGCTCGGCATTTGTCGCGAAGTCCGACCCCGATGGCTACACGCTTTTGCTTGGATCAAATGCAAATGCCATCAACAATAATCTTTACGCAAATGCGGGCTATAACGCGGCAACAGACCTGACGCAAATTGTGTTGGTAGGCACTGTCCCGATGGTCCTCTTAGCTTCACCCACCGTCGCTGCCAAAAATATAAAGGAACTTCTCGCGCAAGCAAAAGCCAAGCCCGGAAGTCTCAATGTGGGCTCGGGTGGCAGCGGCACTGCTGAGCATTTAGCTTTTGAGCTGTTTAAGCGTCAAACTGGTATGGATGGTGTTCACGTGCCTTACAAGGGCGGCGCTGCGGTATACACCGACTTAATCGGCGGCCAAATTCAATTGTTTTTTAATAACCAACTCGGTGCCACACCTTATGTCCGCTCCGGTCAGCTTCGTGCACTAGGGATTACGAGCCCAACACGCTCTAGCGCACTTCCAGATGTTGCTACGTTCGCAGAGCAAGGATTTGCTGATTTCAAAGCGTTTGTATGGTGGGGAGTGATTGGCCCGGCGGGTATTGCAAAAGATACCGTCACTCAAATTAATGCCTTATTCAACAAAGCGATCTCTTCACCGGAAGTATCGACAAGACTAGCGTCTCTTGGCGCACAGCCGCAGGGTGGCACGCCAGAAAAATTTGCAGAGTTCTTCAAAGCTGAAATGACAACATGGGCTGGCGTCATTAAGGCAGCGGATATCAAACTTAATTAGAGC
>CAMBPA010000217.1 GCA_945869355.1 Bordetella parapertussis | reverse complement strand
GTCAATATTGAGGACGTCGCCGTTTTTGAGCACCTTGTCTCCGGGGATTCCATGACAGACCTGATGGTTAACGGAGGTGCATATTGCGCCAGGGAAGGGGGGGTAACCGGGTGGAGCGTATCCAACCGTGGCAGATTTGACGTTGAGCACGTTTGTCAGGAAGTCCAAACACAGTTTATCGAGCTCTCCTGTAGTCACCCCTGGTTTGACGTGGGGCGCAATGAAATCGAGCACTTTGGCGGCATCTTTGCATGCGGCACGCATACGGTCTAAATCGGCGGAATTAGTGACTAAACCCATGTTGACTTGAATTGGGAGGGTGAAAGATAGTAGAATTATAGGCTTACCATGTTTTTTGCATGGTAAGGATCTTGTAAACCGCAATGTTGTAAACCGCAATGTTGCAAATCGCAATGTTGTAAATCGCGTGATGCGCCGCCAGGGTGCCGGCATGACAGCCTTTTGGGCTATCTGCTGGTGCAGGCGTACCACTAGACCTAACCCTCGGAGCTCTTATTATGTCTTTAATGCGTGAAATGTTGGAAGCGGGCGTGCACTTTGGTCACCAGACCCGTTATTGGAATCCAAAGATGGCCCCATTTATTTTCGGTCATCGCAACAAAATTCATATTATCAACCTCGAAAAAACAGTCGCCAACTATTTGGATGCGACGAAATTTTTACGCCAGATTGCTGCCAAGGGCGGTAATGTTTTGTTTGTGGGCACGAAGCGCGCTGCACGTGAACTCGTTGCCTCCGAAGCGCAACGCGCGGGGATGCCGTTTGTTGACAGCCGTTGGCTGGGTGGCATGCTGACGAACTTCAAAACAGTCAAGAGCTCGATCAAGCGCTTGAAAGATATGGAAGTCATGGTCGCTGAAGGCGGTACCGAGCGCATGACCAAGAAGGAAGGCCTCATGTTCCAGCGCGAACTCGATAAGCTGAACAAGTCGATTGGTGGCATCAAGGACATGAACGGTTTGCCAAGCGCGATTTTCATGATTGACGTGGGTTATCACAAAATTGCCGTGGCAGAAGCTATTGCACTGGGTATTCCTGTGGTGGCTATCGTGGACACAAACCATTCCCCAGACGGCATCGATTACATCATTCCTGGCAACGACGACTCTGCTAAAGCCATTGCACTTTACGCCAAAGGCGTTGCTGACGCCGTACTCGCCGGCCGTGCCGATAACGTAAGCGGCTTGGTTGAAGAGATTGCGCAGGGTGAAGAGTTCATCGAAGTCGATCAGGCGAAAGCCTAACGACCCACCGCGCTCTGCGCGGTTATAGGGCGCCTGTCTACTTTGCCTGACCCTGTGCTTAGCGGCATTGGGGTCGGCTTACTTAATCTGGAGTAATTATGGCTGAAATCACTGCCGCAATGGTTAAAGAACTGCGCGAGAAAACTGACGCGCCAATGATGGAATGTAAGAAAGCCTTGACCGAGGCCGAAGGCGACTTGGCGCGCGCTGAGGAAATCTTGCGCGTCAAACTCGGCAGCAAGGCTAGTAAAGCGGCTGGTCGTGTGACAGCAGAGGGCTTGATTGGCTTGTACATCTCGCCGGACGTTAAGCAAGGCGCGGTTGTGGAAGTCAATTGCGAAACAGACTTTGTTGCAAAAAACGATGATTTCATAGCCTTTGTTGCCAACATCGCGAAACTTGTTGCAACCTCTTCAATCTCCGATGTGGGTGCTTTGTCCGTTGCAGCGTTTGGCGATGGCACAGTTGACTCCGTGCGCACAGCGCTTGTCGGGAAAATTGGTGAGAACATCTCGATCCGTCGTTTTCAACGCTACAACACGGCCAATAAACTAGCTAGTTATGTCCACAGCGGCAGAATTGGTGTGCTAGTAGACTTTGCTGGACCGGATGAAGTTGGCAAGGATTTGGCAATGCACATTGCCGCAACCAAGCCACGTGCGGTCGATGAGACGGGTGTCTCTGAGGTGGACAAGGAAGCCGAGCGCTCAGTGGCGCGCCAAAAGGCGGCCGAGTCGGGTAAGCCTGCCGAAATCGTTGAAAAAATGGTCGCGGGTTCAGTGCAGAAGTTCCTCAAAGAAGTGGCTTTGCTCTCCCAACCCTTCGTAAAAAATGACAAACAGTCCGTGACGCAGATGCTGAAAGAAAAAAATGCATCGATCGCGGGATTCTCATTATTTGTGGTTGGTGAGGGTATTGAGAAGAAAACCAGCGATTTCGCAGCTGAAGTCGCTGCTGCTGCTGCCGGGAACGCATAATTTTGTACTTTAAGCCGGGCGGTGCAGCAATGCCCGCCCGGCTTTCGTTTACACTTTTGGTCGTGATCAACCCCCCGGAAAATAACGCAAATGACCAGCAGAATGCATAAACGAGTCCTCCTCAAGCTGTCTGGCGAAGCGCTGATGGGTGATGATGCCTTCGGCATCAACCGTGCCACGATTATGCGGATGACTGACGAGGTTGCCGAAGTCGTGGCCATGGGTGTGCAGTTGGCAATCGTTATTGGTGGCGGCAATATCTTCCGTGGCGTGGCGCCAGGCGCTCAGGGCATGGACCGTGCGACGGCCGACTACATGGGGATGATGGCGACGGTGATGAACGCTTTAGCCTTACAAGATGCGTTGAAACACCGAGGGGTTGATGCCCGGGTTCAATCAGCCCTCAATATCGAACAGGTTGTTGAGCCCTACATCCGACCCAAGGCGCTACGCTACCTCGAAGAGGGCAAGGTTGTTGTCTTTGCCGCAGGCACGGGAAACCCATTTTTTACGACCGACACCGCTGCGGCGCTGCGCGGCGCTGAGATCGGTGCGGAAGTTGTCCTTAAAGCGACGAAAGTCGATGGCATCTACACGGCAGATCCAAAAAAAGATCCCGCCGCAACGCGTTACGCGCGGATCAGTTTTGATGAGGTCATCATGCGTCGCTTAGAAGTGATGGATGCAACGGCTTTTGCCTTGTGTCGTGACCAAAAATTACCGATTAAAGTTTTTTCAATCAATAAGCCAGGTGCGCTTAAACGTGCCGTGAGCGGTGAGGACGAGGGTACTCTCGTCCACGTCTAGAAGGAAAGATGATGAGTGCAGCTGAAATACAGAAATCTGCCGAAACCCGGATGGCCAAGTCACTTGAGACGCTGAAAAGCAATCTTGCGAAAATTCGTACGGGTCGTGCGCACACTGGGATTCTGGATCACGTCCAGGTCGAATACTACGGCTCCCCTGTACCGATTTCTCAGGTTGCAAACGTCACACTGCTGGATGCGCGTACGATTAACGTACAGGTTTGGGAGAAGAACCTTGGCGCGACTGTTGAAAAAGCCATCCGTGATTCCGACTTAGGATTGAATCCCATCGGGATGGGTGACAGCATTCGTGTCCCGATGCCGGCGCTGACCGAAGAGCGCAGGCGCGATCTCAATAAAGTCGTCAAATCTGAGGGTGAGGACGCTAAGATTGCTGTGCGCAACTTACGTCGCGATGCCAATGATAGCTTCAAGAAGCTTGTAAAGGATAAGGTCATTTCCGAGGATGAAGAGCGTCGTGCGCAAGACACGGTGCAAAAGCTGACCGACCGCTGCGTGACGGAAATTGACAAGTTAGTTATGCAAAAAGAAGCCGAGATCATGACGGTTTAATCCGTCTTCCTTATGGCGATCAGCTCAACCAAAGACGTCCCGAATACTTCGGCAACTCCGGAGCATGTAGCTATTATTATGGATGGCAACGGGCGTTGGGCGTCTCAACGATTTCTTCCCCGTACGGCTGGCCATGCAAAAGGCGTTCAGTCGGTACGCCGTGCCGTAGAGACGTGCGGTAATGCGGGAGTTCGCTACTTAACCCTGTTCGCGTTTAGTTCTGAGAACTGGCGGCGACCTGCCGA
>CAMBPA010000216.1 GCA_945869355.1 Bordetella parapertussis | reverse complement strand
ACGGCTCATCACCTCAACTTCGAGTCACTGCTCCAGACAACGGGTACGAAAATGGTCCACGTACCTTATAAGGGTGCATCCAACATGCTTTCAGATTTAGCATCGGGAAGCGTAGATGTGGCGTTCAGTGCACTGAGCTCAGTTAAGACGCTGGTCGATAGTGGCAAGTTAAAAATCATTGGTGTCGCAGATACAAAACGCTCGCCTCAATTCAGCAACGTACCGACTATTGCGGAAACGGTGCCGAACTACACTGCGTCTGTGTGGTTTGGTTTGATGGCGCCGAAGGGCACTCCAGCTCCCGTGACCCAAAAGTTATCCCAAGAAATGTCAAAAGCGCTCAGCTCACCCGAAATCAATAAACGGCTATCAGATTTAGGCTACCGCGTTCAGCCAACAGGCTCCGAGGGCATGAAAAAAATCATGAACGATGAATATAGTAAGTGGGGCGCTCTCGTCAAAGAAGTCGGCATTAAGCCAAATGAATAATCATTAAGTTTTATAGGTGTTGAATCATGTCGATTAAAGAAATCGTACCTCCTGGGATGCCCTATCCTCCAGACTTTGGCAGCCCAACGTCCTTGGCCATGAGAGCGGGCGACTTTGTTTATGTTTCAGGGATGATTGCCTGGGATGAAAAGAGAAATATTGTTGGTGTGGGCGATCCTCGTATCCAAACAATCGAGGTGATCAAGTCCATTCAGGCTTGCTTAAAGGCCGCAGGCGGTGACTTGAAAGATATTGTCAAGGTCACGTTCTACCTGACGGACATCCGCCACAAAGCGATGATCTGGGAGGCACGCAAAGAACTGTTTGGTGCGAATCGTCCCGCATCTACACTGGTTGAGGTCAGCCATCTGGTAGATCCTCAGGCGTTACTAGAGGTCGATGCAGTTGCCTATCTGGGGAAGTGATTCCCCGAGCTGGACTCAAACCGGGGACCTGGGGATTAGCAGAGCATGGTGGAGTTTTCAGACATAGTCCAAGGCCCTCCACCTAGCGCGATAAGTGGCTGGCTGCCCCTGCAGAAGTCCCCACACCCAAATCATCGATACTCTTTAGCTCTTTCAACAGATTGGGATGTCGATTAAGTACCCAGAATAACTTCACCAAAGCCAGCGGCGGTTTAGCTCGACCTTTCTCGTAACGCGAAAAAGCATTCACACCGCCGCCAAACATTTCTGCTGCTTCTCGCTGATCTAGCTTTAATTTTTTGCGAACCGTTGCGATAAAAGACGGATCAACATAAGTCGCATTGACCTGACGTTGAAACTGTCTAATAAATTCACCATAACGATCGCCCTGCTCTTTATTCAACACGACTTCGCCGCATGCAGGACAAAAATCCCCCTTTATCGCCGGTATTGTTGTCGCATCCCCTTTATAAATATAGGGTACGTCGCGTGTGTCGTGGATCAGTTCAGCGGCACCACAGCATGGGCACTTCATGATCAAAGCTCCTTGAAAGAAACAATTAAAACATCGTCAACAACTGTCAGCTTTAAGTAGATATCAGATCCATTCTGATTCACCACCTTGTAAACATCTTGCCAAATTCGGTGGTCCGAGTGAGTTGTCATACTTTTGTCGAAATTCGCCGTGGTGAGTAAGAGAACAACATCACACATTCCGGACAATGTGTAGATACCTAGCTCGCTCGCACCGTTAAAAGCACTGGCCGTAGCCCTCACCTTATTAGCTTTCACGAGCTCTTTAACTAAGGAAAGCTTTCGATGAGGCGTTCGTTTTTCCATACAAGACCACAAACCTAATGGATGAATAATTACTGAACATATTGTAACCTAAAAGGTTAATTATAACTATTCAATTTTTTACTATCAGGATTGATCAATTTTTTGAGAAGCATTACGAGTTTTGAGGAGAAAAACAAAAAAAACCAACATCAATTAGTTACGATACAAGGCGAAGGTCAATCTGCGAGCGATCAGTGCTTCGCATAGTCCTGTTTCAAGGCAACCACCTCGTCTGGAGAGGTAATACAGCTGAGTATTTGGGTACCGTCTACTACGCACACGTTGAAAAATATGACTAGCACTAGAGCGCTATTCCTTTTGCTGACATTGTCTGCATTCTCGGCAATCAGCCAAACCCAAACGACTGCAGTCGTTGCGCGCTCAGTCAACCATATGGTTCTGGTTTCAGAGGGTCATTTCACAATGGGCTCTAACAATGGGCCCGACGATGAAAAACCAGAGCATCGGGTTTTTGTGAAATCATTTTTAATTGATGTGCTTCCCGTCAGCAATGCTGATTTTGCAAAGTTCCTGAATGCGCGCGGCCTAAAAAATCATCTAGGGGAATCCTTTTATGACGACGATGATCGTGATGCAAGGATTCATCAGCAAAACTCGCTATGGCAAGCAGATCTAGGTTATGCAACGCACCCCGTCAATGAAGTGAGTTGGGTAGGTGCTCGTGATTACTGCGCCTGGTTGAACAAGCGATTACCGACCGAAGCAGAATGGGAAAAGGCCGCCCGCAGTACAGATGGAAGAAGGTATCCGTGGGGCAATTCAAAACCGGATCAAACTCGAGCTCTGTACGGTGCACCTTACAACGCATCGGCACCAGTGGATGCATTTCCAGAAGGAGCCAGTCCGTACGGCGTTTTAGACTTGTCTGGCAATCAATGGGAGTGGGTAGCGAGCGCATACCGCCCCTACCCCTACAGCGCGGACGATGGAAGAGAGAATCAAACCCCGGGTCCAGTTCGCTCGACTCGTGGTGGCGGGCATGACTCAAGCGAAGACGAACTCACAACGACCCAACGCGGCAGAAACTTATCTCGAAATCCAAAAGCGGGGCACCACAATATTGGGTTTCGTTGCGCAAGTTCGTCAAAAGCAGATTGAAAGCTAAAATCGGATTACCATCGTCGATGGCTTTTGTTCTGCGTTGTAGTTAGCTCAGCATCAAAACCGCGATCTTTATCGAATATTTTGAGAGCACACCTCTGATGAAATCTTACTGGATCAACAAAACTCCGAACGGTACCGAGCTTGAACTGCGCGACCAACCGGTGCCTACGCCCGGCCCTGAACAGGTCCTAGTGGGGGTGCGTGCAACGAGCATTAATCGCGGCGACATGCTTGGTGCCATTAAGCTTCATAGTGCCAAAGGCGGGCGTCCCGCCGGAGTCGATGGTGCCGGCACAGTAGAGGCACTTGGTGCCAATATTCGCGGGGTTGCGATCGGCGACCGCGTCATGTTCCGCGCTAAGGGCTGTTTTTCTGAATACGTGGTTGCCGAATCGACCTTGCTCACGCCGGTTCCGGCTTGTCTAAACTGGGAACAGGCCGCCGTGATTCCAATCGCCTATATCACCGCCTATGAGGCACTCCTGCAATTCGGTGGTATGCAACACGGCGACTGGGTGTTGATTGCCGGCGCCTCTTCTGGCGTTGGTGTCGCCGCGATACAGATCGCAAAAGTGTGCGGTGCCAAGGTCATCGGTACCTCCGGATCCGCAGACAAGCTTGCACGCTTGAAGGCGCTCGGTCTCGACGCCGGCATCCAAACCCGTGGCGGTAACTTTGCAGAAGAAGCACGGCAGATCACAGGCGGCACCGGTGTCAGGCTCGCTGTGAATTTGGTGGGCGGCAGTGCTTTTGCAGGATGTCTTGAAGCACTCACTGATTTTGGCCGCTTGGCGGTGGTCGGCTACGTTGACGGACAGATGTTGACGGGTCTCGATCTTGAGCCGGTGCACGGCAAACGCCTGCAGATTTTTGGGCTGTCGAATGCGCCCTTATCGACGGCGATGCGTGCGGTTGCGCAACGTGGCTTCGAGCGCGACGTCATGCCCGCCATTATCGATGGTCGGATCGTACCCGTCATTGATCGCACGTTTTCCTTTGATGAATTACCGGCTGCCAAGCAATAC
>CAMBPA010000215.1 GCA_945869355.1 Bordetella parapertussis | reverse complement strand
AGCCGATTGACCAGCGCCTTTTGCAAGGCCAAGCATCTCTTCGGCATATTCAGCATTTTGCGATTCCATCGCGTGTTGCCAGCGCATTGCTTCTTCTAACGCCTCAGCGCGGGATAGGCCCGACGCTTCAAAACGGAGCAAATACGTTTCTACGTTTGCCGCGACGTCAGAGGCGAATTGCTGGCCGTGTTTAAGCCCGCGTTCATACGCGTTGTCGCCAACGGTGAGAGCTGGCATGTGTTTACGACTTGTCATTGATTAACCTGCTCATGCATGACTTTATAAAGTTCTCTGTTGATTTCGGCGACAAGCATTAAAAATGCGTCGGACAGACGCGTTTCCTCAGTGCGAGGTCGAGGTAAGTCGATCTCGTAGATTCTATGGATACGTCCGGGACGCGCCGACATCAGTACGACACGATCGGACAGAAAGACTGCTTCTGCCAACGAGTGCGTGACAAAAATAACGGTCTTTTGATATTGCTGCCAAATACGCATCAGTTCAAACGCCATCCGGTCTCGCGTGATTTCATCAAGCGCGGCGAAGGGTTCGTCCATTAGCAACACCGAAGGGTCTAGCGCCAGCGCACGTGCAAGGGCTACGCGCTGTTGCATGCCACCTGATAGCTGATGTGGCAGCTTTTTTTCGAAACCTTTTAGCCCAACGATTTCGATCAGTTTTGGGATGTCTATTGAATCTGTCACACCGGCATTCTCTTTGCGCTGATGGACCAGCTCGCGCAGGAGGCAGACGTTTTTTTCAATCGTGAGCCAAGGCATCAGATTGGCCTGTTGGAACACGAGGCCAATTCGACCGGCTTGACGAAGTACGGAGGGCGCCGCCCCATCGATGCGCACTGCGCCAGCCGTCGGCGGCATGAGGTCGGCTAGTACTTTAAGTAATGTGCTTTTGCCGCAGCCTGATGGACCGACCAAGGAAACAAACGCGCCAGCATTGATACTCAGGTCGATAGGGGCGAGCGCACGCACAGACTCAGCGGAGCCCACTCCATACGTAACCTCTACGGCTTCGATTTGGATGCCCTGTGCATCCTGACGCTTCGATTCGACCATCACCTTACTTCGCGGGTTGCTTGACGACTTGCGCAAGAGTCTTGGCTTCATCAAGGCTATTAAGGATTGCATTGGTGTACATCGAGTCTGCCGTTGGCTTTTTAGGCAGGTCGCCGCCGTTGGCTAAGATGTCAATCGATGATTGCCACTTGGCATCCGTCATGAGGCCAAATCGCTCAGCGTAATCAGGGGTGTTGTACAGATCATAGATCATGCGTAGTTTACGTGACTCGAGCTTGAGGTCGCGGTCCGGAGAGACAGCAACAATTTCTTTCATTGCAGTTTCAACGTTGCCATGCGTCCAGATCAGGCTCTTGATCGTCGCACGCACAAAACGTTTCACAAGGTCCGGATTCTTTTTCAATAGCGCATCACTTGTGTAAATAACAGTTCCATAAAACTGAACGCCGTAGTCACGTACCGGCATCACGTTGACCGGGAAGCCCCTTCCTTCAAGAGTGAGCGCTTGACCAAACGAATAGCCAAAAAGCCCGTCGACCTGTCCAGCCGCCAACATTTGCACTTCGGCACCGCGCGCAACGGTAACGAACTCAATGTCTTTGCGGGTCAGGCCTCCTGCGGTGAGCACCGGTTCGATGAGACCAATCACGTTTGCCTGAAACCATGCAAGCTTCATGCCTTTCATTTTTTCTGGCGAAGTGATGCCGGCCTTCTTATGTGTAATGACAGAAAATGGATTGTCTGGTTGGTCAGCCATCACGGCAATGATCGGTAAACCACTGCCTTTTGCTTTGACGAACGCATCAGCATTCGTTACACCAAACTGTTCACGTCCTGTTGCAATAAACACTTCGTTTTGTTGCCCTGCTGACGGAGGACGAATTTCGAGATCGATACCTTCCTCTTTATAGAAACCTTGAGCCCGACCACCAAAGTATTGCGCGTGCATACCCCACGGGGTGAAGTTGATGCGCAAGACCACTTTATCCAAGGCTTGAGCTTGTTGTGCAAGTGAAGGCGCAGGCGTGACGCATAGTAAAGCAAAAGCAACAAGTGATACGTTTCGCAGCATGGACCAAGTCGGTCCGAGTGTTGTGAGCCTCATGATATTTTCCTTAAACGTGCGAAGTGGAGTCGTATAGGCCGGTGCGCCATGACATGCGCGCCTCGATCCAAGACATGAAGTTAAAAAACAAAGTGCCGATCACCGCAAGAGAGATGATGGCAGCAAACGAGCGTGCCGTATTGAAATTAAAGCTTCCAGACAATACCAAATAGCCGAGTCCGTTTGAGGCAGCAAGCCATTCGGCCACGATTGCGCCCAGCACCGCGAGCGTGGTGGCGATGCGCAGGCCCGCAAAAATGTAGGGAATGGCATAGGGCAGTCGCAGCCTAAACAGCATCTGGCGCTCGTTAGCTGCAACAGAACGAAATACATCTGCCAGGCCACGATCGACTTCCTTAAAGCCTGTCATTGTGTTGATCACAATTGGAAAAAAAGCGATTGACATCACGACAGCGATCTTAGAGCCAGCGCCGGCCCCAATCCAAACAAGAATGAGCGGCGCGATCGCAATCTTCGGTACGCTTTGAAGACCAACGAATATTGGCATGATCAAACGCTCGATGAGCGGATAGCGAATCATCAGCGCAGAGACTGCTAAGGCGAACACAACTGCGGTGACATACCCCGAGGCAATCGCCCATACCGTTGCGAGGGAGTGCATTTGAATAAGACTCCACTCATCGACAAACAATGCGGCGATCTCTGTGGGCGCGGGCAAGAGAAAATTAGGCACTTCAAAGAACCGCACCCCGGTTTCCCAAAGCAAAATAAGCACGACAATCAGAATGCCTGAGCTCCAGCTTTGCGCAAAACGGCCTAAAGCACCCATGCTTTCTTCCTAAGTAGATGTCACCAAGCTAAGATATCTGTCAGTCGCCCTTGGTGTCAACGCATTTGATAGCTGTATATAGAGGAATCCCTATGGCTCGCCATATTGTTTGCCTGAGTTATGACTTTGATGTGCAGTCGGGTTTTATTTCCCGAGGGCTCACATCGCCCACGCCGCTGTCTCGCGGAGAGTTTGGTGTAGTGGGATCAAAAAGGATCTTGTCCTTGCTCGCGTCACACAGCATTCCAAGCACATGGTTCGTTCCTGGCTTCACCATTGAGACCTATCCCGAGGCCTGTGAGGCAGTCGTCAAAGGCGGTCACGAGATCGGACACCACAGCTGGGCACACATAGCACCAGCGAGCCAAACACTGGAAGAGGAAGAGGCCGATATGGTCCGTGCCAGCGAGGCGATTGTGCGTCTCACGGGCACGCGGGCCGTGGGTTACCGGTCCCCGGCCTGGGACTTAAGCGATAACACCTTGAATCTGCTGTTGAAGCATGGTTTTGAATACGACAGCAGCATGATGGGGGGCGATTATGTCCCTTACCCCGTGCGGCAGGGCGATCAGGTCAAGCTTGGCGAGCCCGTGCGCTTTGGCCTGCCGACATCGTTGATTGAAATGCCTATCAGCTGGCACTTGGATGATCACCCGCACTTTGAGTACTGGCGGCTGCCCAATACCGTTAACCCGGGGCTGCAAAGTGCCCGGGTGGTGATGGAGAGCTGGTTGGATGAGTTCCGTTATTTCAAAAAGACAACCGACTTTGGGATCCTGACCTACACCATGCACCCTTATGTTTTAGGTCGCGGCAATCGTATGTTGGCCTTTGAGGGGCTCGTGGAAAGTTTGATCAAAGAAGGCGCAGAGTTCATGACCATGCAGGAGGCTCTCAAAGCGGGCAGGGGATGGATGTACTAGTTTAGTGATAGACTGATGTACTAGTTTAGCGTCACGCGCTTGACAATCTGCTAGTATCGATAAAGTGATGGCCAGTTTTGTGAGACATCTCGGTAAATGGTGCGCACA
>CAMBPA010000214.1 GCA_945869355.1 Bordetella parapertussis | reverse complement strand
CGGCTCGACACACGTCGTTGGAATATCTGACAAGCGCAACACCTGTAGCAACGAGTGAATCCCGTTCTTAAACTAACAGTAGAACTTACGGAGACCATTAAAATGAAAACAAAATTATTCAAACAAGTGTTGTCGGCAGTCTTATCGATCGCTGGCCTAGGTGGGGCGATTACCGCTACCCAGTCTGTCGCGCAAGGCTATCCTGATAAACCCATCAGAATTATCGTTCCCTATGGGACCGGTGGCGGAACTGATATTTTGACTCGAAATATCGCCGATCGATTGGCTAAAAAATTAGGCCAAAGCATTATTGTCGAAAATCGTCCAGGCGCTGATGGAGTGATTGGTACCGCTGTTGTGGCGACCTCTAAACCTGATGGCTACACGTATCTGATGGCGGTCGATAGCCACATCATGAATCCGCTGCTCTATAAGACTTTGCCTTATGACACGTTTAAAGATATGACTGGCGTGACGCTCATTGCGCGGTCGCCCTATATTTTTGTCACAAAGGCTGATCAACCTGGCAACAACATAAAGGAGTTTGTAGAGGGAACTCGCAAAGAGCCTAATAAGCGCTCGCTGGCAAACTCTGAGAAATTCTCACTATTGCTGAATCAAGCGTTGGCATCAAATGAAAAATTGGACGTGATTCATGTGCCCTACAAAGGAAGTGGTCCGATGATGATAGATGTGGCGGCGGGCACGGTGACAATGTCGCCAACGAGCATCCTTGCCGCAATTCCTTATCTGCAATCTGGTCGAATGAAAGCGCTAGGGGTCACTGGAAATGAGCGTTCCCCTGCAGTGCCAAACGTACCGACATTAAAAGAGCAGGGCTTTGATCGCTATGACTTCTACGTCAACTATGGCTTGTATGCGCCTGCCGGCACGCCTAGAAAGTTTTTAGAAACGATGCAAAAAGCGGTGAAAGAAGTCGTCGAAACACCAGAAATGAAAGCCATTCTGATCGACAAGGGCGCGGTGCCAGTTGCGAATTCAATTGATGAATTTAACGCCTTGCAAAAAGCTAATTTTGAAAATCTAAAAAAATTAGCTGAGCAATTCAACATGAAGCCTGAGTAGAGGTAGCGATGAAAGAAGTACGCATGTTGTCAGTGACGCCAATTCTTGGATACGGATTTCCTGAGGCGTCACTTGAGGCCGGTATGTTACTGAAGCCCCATGCAATTGGGGCGGACGGTGGCAGTACGGATCCAGGACCATTTTATTTAGGAGATGGCAAGGCATTTTGCTCACGCCTCGCGATGAAGCGTGACTTAAGACTGATGCTAATCGCTGGTTTAAAAGCGGATGTGCCTGTCTTCGTCAGTACCTCAGGCGGGGCGGGTGGCGAGCCACATCTTCAGATGATGTCAGAAATAGTGCACGAAATTGCGAGCGAAGAGAATTTAACGTTCAAGCTGGCATTAATACATTCGGAACAGGACCCTGCCTTCATAAAGAAGCGGGTAAGTGAGGGAAGGGTACGTGCAGCGTCGAAGCAACCAGCGCTAACACACAGTGAGATCGACGCCGCAGTACGAATCGTTGGGCTCATGGGGCCAGAGCCTTATATCCGGGCACTTGATGAAGGTGCACAGGTCATCTTGGCTGGGCGTAGCACTGACCCTGCTCCTTGGGCAGCGGTAGCGATTCGCGGCGGTATTCCACCTGCACAGGCTTGGTATTCGGGGAAGATGCTGGAGTGTGGCTCAGAGCCTGCCGTACCTAAAAAAGAGGGGTGTCTGTTAGCACGCGTGACACCGAGCTATGTCGAATTAGAGCCCACCAACTCAGCACAAAAATGCACGGTGTTATCTGTCGCAAACTTTGCTCTCCACGAGAATCCCAGTCCGATTCATCACTTAGAGCCAGGTGGCATGCTTGACACAGAGCATTGCAAATTTGAGCAAGTGACTGAGCGAGTTGTTCGAGTGAGCGGGATGGTTTGGAAGCCGTCTGATGTCTACACGATCAAGATTGAGGGTGTACGACGCACTGGGTATAAAGCGATCACGATATGTGCGACACGCGATCCAGTGTTGATTCGCGGGATTGATGCGTATTTAAAAAATGCGCGAGACCTCATCGCAGAGAAAACGACTGCTTTTGGCGTTAAGACGAGTGACTATCAGCTCTCAATTCGCAGTTATGGGCTCGACGGTGTCATGGCAAATAGAGAGCCACTCCAAGACCAAGTCCCCCATGAAATGTGTTTTGTTGCAGAGGTGATTGCGAAGACACAGGATGAAGCGAATGCAGTAATGGGGATCGTTCGACTGACTTTATTGCATTCGGATTTTCCTGGCCGCTTGTGTAAAGAGGGAAATATGGCGATTCCGTTCTCGCCCTCCGATATAGAACTGGGCGCTGCGTACGTGTTCAACGTCTATCACATTGTTGAGGCGGATGATCCGTACGGACTTTTCCCGATTGAATATCAGATGGTAGGAGAAAAGAGATGACACGCTTAATCGACTTGGCAAGTGTCTGTAAAAGTAAAAATGCTGGACCATTTGATTTAACGATCGACGTCATTTTTAGCTCGAGAGCTTTATTTGATCGAGTTGCTGCAACGGGCATTTTGAATGCGGCCTTGTTTGCAACACTTTACAAAGTTAACGAAAGTGACGTGTTATTTACGCCCTATCCGGCAGCCAATGCCTTTAAAGCGACATTGCCTCGACTTCACTCAGCCGGCTCCATCGATGATCGCGATGTGTATGGCGCTCAGCAGCATGCCCCAATACTTTATGTTGATATTCCTGACTAAAGCGACGTTGATCAGGGCAAATTATTTATTCTTAAGGATTTAAAATGAATCAATCATCAAGAAAGATGACCATGATCGGCTTTCTGCAGGCTCAAAACTGCTCGATATATCCCGGAAGCTGGCGTCATGCCGCAACCATGACGGATTTCTTGACCCCTGAGTACTACCAGCGTATCGCTCGTGTGTTGGAAGAGGGGAAGTTTCATATGGCATTTTTCGATGATCGCTTAGCGATGCCGGATATTTATTCTGGAGATCATCGCGATACGGTCGCACATGGTATCCGTGCTACCAAGCTCGATTCAACCATCGTTTTGGGCGCAATGGCGGGAGTCACGACCAAACTTGGCTTGGGTGCAACGTACTCAACAACCTATTACGAACCGTTTCACGTTGCACGATTGTTTGCAACGCTCGATCTCATGACCAAAGGTCGGGTGGCTTGGAACGTAGTCACGTCACTCAATAATTCGGAGGCGGCAAACTTCGGCCAAGACAGCCATTTAGAGCATGATTTGCGCTATGACCGCGCTGACGAATTTCTTGAAACGACACTCGGCCATTGGGACACGTGGGAGGAGGAGTCATTAGTTGTTGACAAGGAAAGTGGCTTGTTTGCGCATCCCGACAAAGTTAAACGGCTGGATCATAAGGGGAAGTTCTTTAATTCGCGCGGGCCTTTTACAGTGCCAAGGTCGCCTCAGGGCCAACCCGTTTTGTTGCAGGCCGGTCAGAGTGGGCGCGGCAAGGCCTTTGCAGCAAGATGGGCGGAACTTATTTTTGTCGTCTATCCGAATTTGAAGATTGCAAAAAAACAATATGCCGATATGAAAGCGACCATCGCAGGGGCTGGACGTGATCCTGAAAAAGTGCAAATAGCGACGGCGATATATGTAGTGGTTGCGGAAACGGATGAATTAGCGCAGAAGAAATTTGAATACATTGACCAATTAGCAAAGCCTGAAGATGCGCTCGCATTAAGTTGTGAGGTGCTGAACTACGATTTTTCAAAACGCGATTATGAGGAACCAATGTCTGATGACGATATGGCTTCTGTGTCGGGTTTGCAGGCAATTAGGGACCGTGTAGTCACCTCAAGTGGCAAGCCGAATCCCTCCGTTCGTGATTTTGTTGAATATTCAAATCGCGCCAGATTGAGAGAGCTCAATGTTTTTATTGGGTCACCCAAGAC
>CAMBPA010000213.1 GCA_945869355.1 Bordetella parapertussis | reverse complement strand
ATCGCTGCAGGAGACCGGTTGGAAGTTCGCGTGGCTTGCGAGGCCAATAGCCATGGCCTGGTGACGACGCCTTCGGCGGCGAAGTGGTATGGCAGTGACTCCGGCGCGTTAGCTTCACAACAGATTGACATGGCACTCGATGGTTTTTTTGAATGGCTACCGCAAGAGACTATTCTTTTTAATCGTGCGCGCGTTGTATCCGATATCAATATCTGTGTTTCTGGGCAGGGTGCGATGATTGGTTGGGATCACTTGATCTTCGGACGCCAGGCTTCGGGTGAGACCTTCGCAGAAGGAAGTTTCAAGCAAACGCTGCGTCTTGATATCGAGGATCGCACCGTATGGCTAGATCGTATGGTGCTGGAGGGTAACGACCCCTTGTTTTTGTCTCCGATTGGATTGCGCGGACACTTTGCGTTTGCAACAGTTTGGGCCGTACTGCCCGACACAAAAACCTGGAGTGAAGAAACATTGCAAGTCGTGCGGCAAGAGGCGACCGGTGTGGGCTGGACGGTTTTGCATCCGAGGGTGGTGGTGGGGCGAATTCTCGCTCCGGCCATGGAAATCAAATTTTTATTACAAGCGGCGTGGGCGAGTCTGCGCCCGCTGGTTGTGGGGCGTCGCGCCGTGGCACCTCGTTTGTGGGCGACATAATCGTATTCCTATTATTGTGCGGAGATCATGATGGATTTAACACCCAGAGAAAAAGACAAGTTGCTGATTTTTACCGCGTCCTTGCTCGCAGAACGGCGGCGTGCACGGGGACTTAAACTCAATGTGCCCGAAGCGATCGCCTTGATCACCGCCTCGATCATGGAGGGTGCACGAGACGGACAAACAGTTGCGGAGCTCATGAGCGCAGGTCGAGAGATTCTGACACGTTCCGATGTGATGGAAGGTGTTGCGGAAATGATCCCAGATATACAAGTGGAAGCGACGTTTCCCGACGGAACAAAGCTCGTCACCGTTCATCAACCGATTCAATAAGGAAAGGCGATGGCAACGACACGAATGATTCCAGGCCAGGTGCTTGTGGACGATGGCGAAATCGAAATGAATGTAGGACGCACGACTTGCAAGGTGACGGTCGCCAATACAGGTGATCGCCCTGTTCAGATTGGTTCGCACTATCACTTTGCCGAGACCAACGCGGCCTTGCGGTTTGATCGACAGGTTGCCCGAGGTTTTCGTTTGAATATCCCGGCGGGCACGGCGGTGCGTTTTGAACCTGGTCAGGAGCGTGAAGTAGAGTTGATTGCTCTTGCGGGCGATCGCATCGTGTATGGCTTTACCGGTGCGGTGATGGGAGCTCTGGACAAATGAAGATTTCAAAACAAGCGTATGCGGAGATGTTTGGACCCACAACAGGGGATCGTGTGCGGCTCGCCGACACGTCACTCTTTGCTAGGGTCGAGAAGGATTTCACGATCTACGGTGAGGAAGTGAAGTTCGGAGGCGGGAAGGTGATCCGGGACGGTATGGGCCAGTCACAACGGATGAGTAAAGACTGTGTCGATACGGTATTGACCAATGCCTTAATTATTGATTATTGGGGCATTGTTAAAGCCGACATTGGTATTAAAAATGGGCGTGTCGCTGGCATTGGTAAGGCAGGAAACCCTGACATTCAACCAGGCGTCACAATCGTGGTGGGTCCGGCGACAGAAGTGATCGCAGCAGAAGGCATGATCGTCACTGCTGGTGGAGTTGACAGCCATATCCATTTGATTTGTCCTCAGCAAATCGAGGAGGCCTTGTGTTCGGGTGTCACAACCATGATTGGCGGAGGTACAGGGCCTGCGACAGGAACGTTTGCAACCACCGTCACACCGGGTCCTTGGCACCTTGCCCGTATGCTGCAGGCGATGGAGTCCTATCCGATCAATATCGGTTTGTTAGGCAAAGGTAACGTTTCGGTGCCTGGGCCTTTGCATGAACAAATTCAAGCCGGTGCGGTCGGTTTAAAGTTACATGAAGATTGGGGTAGCACGCCCGCAGCGATTGATAATTGTCTGACGGTTGCAGATGAAACCGATACGCAGGTAGCGATTCACACTGATACCTTGAACGAGTCTGGTTTTGTTGAAGCGACGCTCGACGCGATCAAAGGTCGAGTCATTCACACATATCACACCGAAGGTGCGGGCGGCGGCCATGCGCCGGACATTATCCGTGTCTGTGGAGAGAGTAATGTCTTACCGTCTTCTACGAACCCAACGCGTCCCTTTACGATCAACACGCTGGATGAGCATTTAGATATGTTGATGGTGTGCCATCATTTGGATGCCTCGATTGCTGAGGATATCGCGTTTGCCGAAAGCCGCATTCGTCGCGAAACGATTGCCGCCGAAGATATCCTTCATGACACCGGTGCTTTCTCAATGATTTCGTCAGACAGTCAAGCGATGGGGCGGGTGGGTGAGGTCATCATGCGCACGTGGCAGACGGCGCACAAGATGCGTGAACAGCGCGGCTCATTAAGCGAACCCGGGTTCTCTGATCCCTCAACGAGTGATAACGCGCGCATCAAACGATATATTGCGAAGTACACCATCAACCCTGCGATTACGCACGGTATGGCGCATGAAATTGGGTCGATTGAGGTCGGTAAATGGGCTGACTTAGTTTTGTGGCGCCCGGCTTTTTTTGGCGTCAAGCCCTCCACCGTGATTAAAGGTGGACAAATTACGATGGCGGCGATGGGTGATCCGAATGCATCGATCCCCACGCCTCAACCCGTGCACTTCCGGCCGCAGTTTGGTGCGGCGCACAGCGCCATTGCGACAAGCTGTTTGACCTTTCTGTCGGGCGCTGCTGTGCAAAGAGGCTTGCCAGCAGAACTTGGTCTGCGCCGCCAAATCGCTACCGTGCACGGAATGCGAAGTCTGACCAAAGCAGACATGAAACTCAATGCAGCGACCCCTAAGATTACGGTGAGCCCTGAAAACTATAAAGTTTATGCTGATGGTGTGTTGTTGGATTGTCCTCCCGCTAAAGTGTTGCCGATGGCGCAGCGCTACTTTTTGTTCTGAGGTCTCGTATGGCGATTACATTGACGAGCAAACGCTCCGAGCATGATCCGGCCTTGACTCAAGAGCCGACAGCTTGGCCACAGCCCTGGCCCGTTCTGTCCCTCTCCCTTGAGGACCGCCAGCGTTCTCGACTTGCTGCGATGCTCCCTAACGGTCGAGCCGTCGCGGTCATTCTGGCGCGCGGTGAGCAGATGCAGCATGGTGATGTGCTCTGTGGTGAGCAAGGCGAGCGAGTCTTGGTGCAGGCCGCGGTGCAAGAGCTCATGCAGGTTCAGGCGGCGGATATGTATGAGCTGATGCGTTTGGTCTACCACCTAGCCAATCGTCATGTACGTGCAATGCTCAAGCCCAATGCGGTGCTGATTGAGCCCGACGCGGTGCTAGCCGACATGGTGCGCGGTCTGGGCGGTTCTGTCACCTTGGTGCAGGAGCCTTTTATTCCCGAAGGTGGTGCGTATGCGAATGGTCATGGTGGCGGTGGCCACCATCATCACGCACATCCGGACGAGTGCGGACTAGAAGCGCATGACCAGGCGATGGGCAATCTCGGTGAAGAACTTTCCATTGCAGCCCATGCCCGTCACAAACGCTAACGCCATTCTGACTGCGCTGCATCTGGCGAGCCCCGCGCTGCCTGTGGGTGGGTTCGCTTACTCTCAAGGTTTGGAACAAGCGATTGAAGATCGCTGGGTGACCAATATGGAAAGTGCCTACCACTGGATTCGTGATGGGTTGGTGCTAAATATGGCGCGGCAGGAATTGCCTTGGTGGCTTGCTTGTTATCGCGCGGCTGCGCAGAGCGATTGGATGCGGGTTGTTGAGGTGAATGACCGGTTACATGCGCTGCGCGAAACCGGTGAGTTTAGGCTCGAGTCGGTACAGATGGGGCATTCCATGGCCAAGTTGTTCGCACAATGGCCTCAAGGCCAGTCATTAG
>CAMBPA010000212.1 GCA_945869355.1 Bordetella parapertussis | reverse complement strand
AGGTTCGTGTGCAAATCGCCGCGCGCGCGTAACGTTTGCACCTCTTGCAAAAGTCCGGCCTCAAGCATCTGATCAAAACGCATTGCAATGGTTTGGTGCAGGACGCTTCTTTCCGCTGGTTCAAGGCTCAGCGTCAGTGTCTTCACGGGCGCGTCTCGCTGTGCCGGCGCATTGAGCAGCACCGACATCGGCGTACCCGTGATGTGCCAGATCTCTAGTGCGCGTTGAATGCGCTGACTGTCATTCTGTGACAGTCTCTTGGCGGTGTCTGGATCGATCTGCGCGAGCTCGGTATGCATCGCGGGCCAGCCGATCTTTGTGGCGCGCTGCTCCAGCTCGAGCCGAACATCGGGATCTGCGCTCGGTAAATCGTTGAGCCCCTCTCGCAGCGCTTTAAAGTAAAGCATCGTTCCGCCCGCGAGCAAGGGTATGTTGCCGCGCGCGCGGATCTCGTGAACACAACGCAATGCATCACGACGAAAGGCCGCAGCCGAATACGCGTCGAGAGGATCTAAAATATCTAGTAGGTGATGCACCGTGTCGAGCTGCTCTGCGCGAGAAGGCTTTGCAGTGCCGATATCCATGCCACGATAAATAGTCGCTGAGTCGACGTTGATCACTTCGATCGGCCAGCGGCTAGCAATTGCGCGCGCGGCAGCGCTTTTCCCTGAGGCGGTAGGGCCCGCTAAACAGATCAATGTTGCTTCGGAGTCTTGGCTCATTGGCCGCGCAAAATGAATTTATCTAGCTCTGAAACATTCCAGTGCACCCAGGTGGGGCGTCCATGGTTGCACTGATCAGCGCGTTCAGTTTGTTCCATTTGTCGAAGTAAGGCATTCATCTCTTCGATCGTGAGTTGACGATTGGCACGCACCGCGCCATGACAAGCCATTGTCGCAAGAAGAGTATTGCGTTGTTCGGTGAGCAGTCTGCTTGCCCCAACTTGTTCGAGGTCACGCAATACACCTCTGGCTAGCGCTTCGAGATCCCCACGCGCAAGCAGTGCCGGAACTGAGCGCAAGGTGAGGGCTTGCGGTCCGGAAGCGGCCATTTCAAATCCTAGTGCGGCGAGTTGCTCGTGGCATTCTTCAGCCAGCGCAACCTCTTTGTCTGTCACGCGAAATACAACAGGCACTAAGAGTGTTTGCTGTGGCATCGTTTGTGAGTCGAGTGCGTGCTTGAGTTGTTCGTAGACGACGCGTTCGTGCGCGGCGTGCATGTCAATGAGCGCGAGACCTGAGCTGGTCTGAGACAAGATATAGATGCCGTGCACCTGCGCCAGCGCACGCCCTAACGGCCAGGTGGGGGCGTCTTGGGCGGCGGGTTGATACAGTGCCTCCCAGGCGGGAAGTCCTCCGGAGATGCTTGTGGGTTCTCTGAGGTGTAGCGCGGATTGAGAGCCTTGTTGCCAAGTTGGGTTGTATGGCAAAGGAGTCGAGGAGAATGGCGCAGCAGAGCCGCGTGCTCCGTCACCACCCGAGAGCGGTGGCCATGGCTGGGTCGTTTGGCTGAGGCTACCTGCTGGGCCGATTTGATGCGCGCCCGCCGTGCCGGATAGAGCTTGTGTCACGGCGTGTGATACGAAGCGATGCACAGCACCTGTGTCGCGAAAGCGCACTTCGTGTTTAGCTGGATGCACGTTTACATCCACAGCGCTTGGGTCGATTTGTAAAAATAAAACAAACGCGGGCTGGCGATCGCCGTGTAGTACGTCGGCGTAGGCACTGCGTATGGCGTGTGAGACGGTACGATCACGCACGTGGCGACCATTTACAAAGAGAAACTGACGATCCGCGCGTGCGCGCGCGGCGGCTGGACGCGTGATGACGCCGAGTAAAGATATTGGACCGCTTTGGGCATTGAGTTCGATGCCATACTCATTGAATTCATCGCCCAATACATCACTAATTCGTTTGAGTGCAGAGGCGGGCAACCATTGACGGACGGCGCGATCGTTATGAAAGACACGAAAACTTACTTCCGGAAATGCGAGCGCAATACGTTCGATCGCATCGATACAGTGACCGAACTCGGTTGGTTCTGCGCGAAGGAATTTGCGTCGTGCCGGTACGGCGTCAAATAGATACTTGACCTCTACGGTTGTGCCTTGTGCGCCAGCTGCGGCGACGGCTTTTGTGGTGCCGGACTCCAAGCTCCAAGCGTGATCCGCATCGCGCGTGCGTGAAATCAGGGTGAGTTGAGAGACCGATGCAATGGAGGCCAGCGCTTCACCTCTAAAGCCCATCGAGTGCACCGATTCAAGCTCATCAAGCGAGGTGATCTTGCTTGTTGCATGTCGCGTCAGGGCAAGCGATAGTTCATCTGAAGGAATCCCCATGCCGTCATCAATCACCGCGATCCGTCTGATGCCACCTGCTTCTAGGCGAATTTCAACAGACTGTGCGCCAGCGTCGACTGCGTTCTCGACGAGTTCTTTGAGTACGGAGGCGGGTCGCTCAATGACCTCGCCGGCCGCGATTTGGCTAATCAGGAGGTCGGGGAGAGTGCAAATGGGACGGCGATTTGACATGGCGGGCGCAACAAACATGAAGCGCCTATTTTAGAGCTATGTCGAGGCCCCTGCGGCTAAAAACTAACGCGAGGCGATCAAATGTGGGTTTGTGACAAAGAAGCGATTGATACCGCTATGTAGTGCCTGCGCAAATTTATCTTGAGAAACTTGATTACGCAGGATGCGCTCTTCTTCGGGATTGCTGATAAAGGCAGTTTCGACCAAAACAGATGGCATGTCTGGGGCTTTGAGCACCGCAAAGCCAGCCGATTCAACTTGCGGTTTGTGCAAACGGTAGACGTTTTTGAGTTCGTCGAGCATTCGACTCGCTAGATTAGTGGAGTCTTTAATTTGAGCGGTGGTCGATAGGTCGAGCAAAATTTTTACAACGTTTTGATTTTGTACGTTGAGGTTTACCCCGCCAATCAGGTCCGCCGCATTTTCTTTTTGTGCGAGCCAGCTTGCAGAGGTACTCGATGCGCCGCGGTCTGAGAGGACGTAGACGGAACTGCCTCCGGCAGTGGGACGAATGAAGGCGTCAGCGTGGATCGAAACAAATAGATCCGCTTTGACACGGCGAGCTTTCTCGACCCGTACATGTAGGGGGACGAAGTAATCGCCATCACGAGTCAAATAGGCGCGCATGCCAGGCGTCGCATCGATGCGTGCTTTCAATTTTTGTGCGATGGCGAGTACGACGTCTTTTTCGTATGTGCCGCCCTTGCCGATTGCACCAGGGTCTTCTCCCCCATGTCCCGGGTCCAATGCAATCGTGATGGTGCGCCCGCGTCGAGTATTTGGTTGTGGGGACACTTTGGCTTCAAGCGGGGGGGCGACGGAGCTTGGAATGACGGGCGGCGTCGCCATGCCGGTGCCCTTGGGGTTGCGTCCAATGTCTTCAAGAATGCGTGCCAGAGGATCCTCTTCCATCTTCTGCGGATTCTTTTTAAGAAGCGCCGCCAGAGGGTCTTGCGCATTTTTTGGATACAGATCTAGAACGAGTCGGAATTTGTAATTACCGACTGGTTTAAGCGTAAAGACTTGTGGTGCGATCGGTTGTTTTAAATCGAACACAATACGCACGACATTGGAACGGTTCTGCGCAACACGTAGCGAGCGAATGTAGGGATCGTCAGGCCGCACCTTGCGCACGAGCTCGTTGAGTGCAGGGTTGACATCCATACCTTGAATATCAACCACCATGCGATGGGGATTTTCGAGTGTGAAATGTTCCGCGCGTAATTCGCTATCGAGCTCGAGCGTGACGCGTGTGTACTCTTCTGCGGGCCAAGTGCGCACGGCAAGTAATTGCGCGGCCATAGCAATGCGAGGAATAACTGGAAGCAATAAAAGAGTCGTGGCGGCGCCCAGGAGGCGACGTCGGCTTAGCGCTCGAGTGTCTGACGGCTGATCGTCAGGAGAGGAGGCAAAGCGTTGATCCATGAAAGCCCTTTTTCTGAAT
>CAMBPA010000211.1 GCA_945869355.1 Bordetella parapertussis | reverse complement strand
GTGCAGAATTCAGTCGCTGTAAACCTGACGTGGCAATCAAACGAATGCGCTTTCCATCGATTTGCGGCTTGAGTTGTGACATGCCGGTAAACAACATATCGACGTGTCCACTCGCCACATCCAGTACGCCTTGTCCCGCACCTTTATAGGGAACCTTAGTGATTTTGGTGTCAGTCTTGGCCATAAACAACTCTGCCGCTAAGTCTGTAGCTGACCCTTCACCAGAGGTTGCTGTCGTCACCTTACCTGGGTTCTTTTTTGCGTAAGCGACAAGATCCGGAATATTCTGAATGGAGGAGCCCGCGTGAACGGCAACCCCCATCGCATACGTAATAATCTGCGCAACCGGCGCGAAAGCGTCAGGAGTTTTATACGGAAGATTGGGCAACAACGTAGGGTTAGTTGAGATCGTTGGGCTTACCAGTAACAAGGTGTATCCATCAGGCGCTGCCTTGGCAACTTGCTCTGTGCCAACAACAGTATTGCCGCCCCCTCGGTTCTCAATGATGACGGGCTGTTTAATGACCTCTGACAGCTTGTCGGCCCACGCTCGCGCGATGAAGTCCCCACCACCACCGGCCACAAAGGGCACCACAATCCGCAAAGGTCTTTCAGGATACTTGTCGGCCGGCCCTGCGGCCGCCGACACAGTCACGCACAGAGAACTCAATAACACTGCTATGTTGAACATTCGCATTGACGACTAACCCCATTTCACTTTGATTGAATGATCTAGGCCTTAATGTTGGCTCAGAGCAGATACGCTAGCAGCTAAGGTTTGGCAGCGTCGCGGATCAAACCTTAGCCTAGTCGGGCAGACCTATCGCCTTCAAAGCTGCCTCGGCACATTCCATGTCCTGAGAGTAATGCCCGCCACTCAAGCCTATCCCTCCAATCATTTGGCCGTTTTCCATAATAGGATAGCCACCCCCGAAAATGATGAACCTGGGGGTATGCACAAGCCCATGAATCAAGGGTGCATCGTCTCTAATGTACTCGTGCCACTTATGTGTTGGTAAGCCGCCAGATATCGCCGTATGCGCCTTGTCCTGAGCAATTTGCAACGAGATTAGCGATGCACCGTCCATTCGGACAAAGGCCTTCAGATGTCCTGCTGCATCGCAAACAGCAATCGACATATTTACCTTTAACGCACCCGCTTTTTCGCGTGCGGCTTTGATCGCTTTTAAGGCGGTATCTACATCTATATTACGGTTGGTTGTACTTGACATTGGTATCTCCTTTCTAAAGTTAATGTAACGACCTACAGAATTACCCGCTTTATGCCCATCTCGCGTGGCGCCCATCAACCCTCGCGCCACACGGCAATCCCCTACAAGATAAAGTTCGACATCATGCGCTTTTAAAGGTTCGACAAGATCTACGTTAGCCGCGCGTGGTGTTGAATAAGACAGAAAAGAAATATTTTCAATTCGTCCATGATCTCCGTTGTAAATATTTTTGTACTCAAGCACCCCGTCTTCGAAATGCTCGGACCATACTGGCTCGCTCATTACGAGCATTTCAACTCTTGCCACAGATAACCGACGCAAAATCCCTTGTCGAGTCACCAACGACTCATCTTGAGCAATTAACGCGCGAGGCGTCATAAGTACAACACGCTCAAAGCGCTGCGCCAAGAGCTCCACCGCGGCATAGGTGCCTTCCGTATGGTCCATGTCATAGACCACAGCCGTTCCCGCCTGTCGCGAAGAGAGTTTGGCGACTTCTTGCATGGCGGCATGCAAGTCCGTCACCCATCCTTCGCGGGCGATCTCAACCGGGACCCACTCGGGACGATGCATCGTGCCACCCGTTGCTAAGATCACAGAGTCCGGAGACAAAGACAAAATATCTTGTAGGCTAGCCCGTACACCCAGACGAATATCTACTCCTGCCCGCTGGGCACAAACCATCTGGTAATCATAAATACTCGTGATGGTCTCACCACCCGGCAGGCGTGCACGCAATCGAGCTTTACCGCCAACCTCGGACCCAGTCCCAAACAACGTCACCGAATGACCTCGTGCGGCAGCGACCCAAGCCGCTTCCATTCCCGCGATACCCGCGCCTACGACCACAACGCGATGTTTGCGCTGCGCGGGCTTCGGCCACCAGTCAACCTCTCTCTTCTCTGCCACGCGAGGGTTATTGACGCAAGCCAAGGGTTCACCATACGTAACAATGGTATCCCAACAGTTATTGCACGAAATGCAGTAGCGGATATCGTTCGTTCGACCTTGCATGGCTTTGTTATACCAAGCAGGGTCCGCTAACAATGTGCGGCCCATACCGATTAGATCCGCATCCCCTCGCGTTAAGATCCCCTCGGCTTCGGCCGGGTCAGTGATCCGTCCCAGCGCCATCACAGCGACGCCATTGCAAGAGGCTTTCAACGATTTAATCAAGCCGATGTACGGAACATTCGGACCATTCCGATCAGGCACATGCGTCTCGAGTGAACGCGCGTGCGCGCCTTGCGCAAAGCACACATAGTCGACTTCTTTCGACCTCGTGAAGAGATCAGCCAAAATCGCCGCCTCCGCGGGCCCAATACTCTTTGCAATACCGTCATTACTCGGCAACTTTAGCCCGACAATGAAGTGTCTACCGCATAGGTCGCGAATACAGCTGACCAGCTCACGTACAAAGCGTGTGCGGTTTTCCCAATCACCACCGTACTCATCCGTACGACGGTTCGACCAAGGCGACATGAATTGACTAAATAAATGTCCATGCGCCCCCGACAGTTCAACGCCACTAAAACCACAACGTTGTAGACGTGCTGAGGACAACGTAAAGTCAGAAATCAAATTTTTTATTTCGGCGCCCGTCAAGGCGTGTGGCATCGTCCAGCTCAAATCATCTGGCAATGCAGAAGGTGCGAGCGCGCTGTAATTTCGGCCAGCATCATGGTGGCCTCGACCAGGGTCTTGGATTTGACCAAGAAGCCGGCAATCGTGGCTTTCTACTGCATCAGCCCAGCGCTTGAGCCCACCTAAGTTGTCATCATTCCAGGCTCGGATACGCGCAGGGTTCGTCTGATGCGGTGCCATGAGCAAGGGCTCGGTCACGATCAGTGCCGCGCCGCCTTTTGCGCGATTCTCGTAGTCTTGGATTTGACGATCGCTTACTTGAGATTGATATCCCATGTGGGTCGTCATGTAAGCAGGAGCAACCCGATTACGTAACCGCTTGCCGGCAAAGACACACGGTTCAGAAAGCAGCGACTCCGTCACTTTAGTCTTACTTCAGTCGACCAGTTTTTACATAGAACGCACGTTCGGCTTGCGCCATTTTGTCGAGTTCAGCAGCCGCTGTGGCAGGATTCGTCAAGAGCGGATCAGTGTATGCACCTAACTTTGCAAACTCTGCAGCGAGTGCAGGGGTCCGTACCGCAGCATTAATCGTGGCGGCCAAATAGGCTTTACGGTCTGCCGGCGTTCCTTTCGGGACAACGGCCAAACGGATGATGTTCCAAACGATATCTTTTGTACCAAAGATTTCATTGAAGGTTGCGACGTCCTTCATGTTGCTCAGACGACTAGCGCTCGCCACGGCAATCGGCTTGACCTGATCAGCTTGTAGATAGCTTTCAAATTCGCCGTAAAAGCCTTGCGCGATGTCTACGTTTCCACCCAACAACGCGACTACACCCGGCTTACCGCCCTGAAATGGAACGCGCAAGAATTTAGCGCCTGTGGCCGCTTCGATCTGATCAATCAGATACTCCCACATACTGCCGGGAACAATTGCAACGCGAACCGTGCCAGGCTTATCCTTCGCAACCTGGACGATCTCTTTAGCAGACTTTCCAGCGAACGGGCCTTTTGTGGCTGCCACCCAGGCAAGTGCGTCACTATTGATATAGGCGATTGTTTCTAAGTTTGACAAAGACCACTTATCCTTGCCGCGCAACATTGCGTCGCCCCATACTAAGTTAGCCAGAATCCCAACCGTATAGCCATCTGGCTTCGCTTGA
>CAMBPA010000210.1 GCA_945869355.1 Bordetella parapertussis | reverse complement strand
GGCATATTTATCGGGGCACTGGTTGCTATTACCGTGTATCGCTTTTTTTGGAGCAGTTTTTGTATGTCTTTTTTTAGATAGCCTCTCTCGCACGTTGATGGCGGGGTCGGTTGGAGGGCTTCTATTGACAGGGATTGCCATCAACGCTCTCGCAGGCGCAGTGATCGGCTTGTGCGCGTACATGGCGACCGATACGCAGCTGCGTAACCTAACGTTCTGGACGCTTGGCTCCTTAGCGAGCGCAAGTTGGACATTGATCGCGGTAGCGGGTGGATTGTTTACGAGTATCTGGATCGCGACACGACCATTTATGCAGAGTCTAAATGCATTGATGCTTGGGGAAAGTATTGCGAGACATGTTGGGGTGTGTATGCCACGCCTTCGATTGCGGGTCATCTTAATGGTGGCGGGTCTTGCTGGGTTTGCGGTCGCTTTTTGCGGTGTGATTGGGTTTATTGGGTTGGCAGCACCGCATTTAGTACGACTGGTTGCAGGCGCCGATCTACGGCTGGTGCTGTCACGCTCTGCAATCGTGGGAGCTATTTTGCTCATTTGTGCGGATGCCTTTGCACGTGTGATCTCTGCACCAGCGGAAGTCCCTGTCGGTATTTTTACAGCATTACTGGGTAGTGCATTCTTTTTTTGGCTATTACGACGACACCGTCAGGGTCTGGCATGAGCAATACCGTTCCGTTGTTGATGCGCCTATCCCACGCTGAGTTGCCACTTGGCGCGACGCGCTTCGGTCCATTTAGCATCGATATAGCGGCAGGCGAACATATTGCGATACTCGGCGCGAGCGGTGCTGGAAAGTCTACGCTACTTAGATTGATGTCGGGTGAATACGTCACCGAGGCGGGAGAGCTCAGCTTGGATGAAAGGCCTATACGTTCTTTCGCGCCAGCATCCTTGAGTCATCGACTGGCGGTGTTACCCCAGTCTTGCCCCAACACCTTTGATATACCGGTCGGGCTAGTCATTGAGCTTGGTAGATTGGGTAGAGCGTCCAATGGTGGTCTTCACAAGATTATTAGACAAGCTGCCGCCTTAGCGCGGGCAGATCATTTGCTTAGTCGCACAACACGCAACCTCTCTGGTGGGGAACTCGCACGTGTGCACCTCGCGCGCGTATTTGCTCAGTTTTGGGACGTGCGCGATGGGCTCCTGCTTGTTGATGAGCCGCTGGCTGCCTTCGACCCTGGGCTGCAGGTTGAACTATTTGAACAACTCACCACATTCTCTCGTATGCGCAACCATGCCTTGGTCGCTGTCTTGCACGATGTACAACTTGCACTGCAGGGATTTGAGCGATTACTCATGATTGAACATGGCCAGTTGTTTGCCGACTGTCCTGCTTCAAGCGCGGCCTTGCCACAACTAGAACGTTTATTTGGTGTGCGATTTTTGACGCATCAGGTGGACGATGTGTGGTTCTTGTGTGCGGCTGGCCTGGCCCAGTATCCATAATGTCTCTTGAACTTAACTTTCCGTATCGTTTTGCCGTGCAAGCTTCACTGCTTCATCTTGTAGGAATCATCATGTTATTTTTAATAGACCCCGGGTTGCACCAGAATGCGGGACTACCCCAACAACAGGCGCCAACGGACGCCGTCTTGATGCTGATGCAGCATGACGAACAAGAATCTTCTGTCACGGACGTCTTGCTTGCCGAAGCCGCTGTGGCGATGCCTGTACCTAGGGCAGCGCCCATAAAAAAAGTGACGCAGGCGATTGGCGAATCAAGCGAGCTGCCAGTGCCCAAAGGTGGACGAGCTACTCAGGGTCGAGAAGCCTTGTCTGAGCAAGAGTCTGCGCAGCCAGCGCACGCGCTGAACTCACCGCCGGACTATCCGATCACGCTACGCCAACGCGGTATCGAAGGGACGGTATGGCTAAGAGTCCGTGTAGATCGATTAGGGCTCCCTGAGCAAATCATTTTGTTTAAGACGAGTGGTTATCGTTTATTTGATGAGGCTGCATTGCGAGCCGCTGCGCGATGGCGCTTTAGGCCAGCGAGGTCGAATGGGCAGTATTTAGCAAGCTGGGTCGAGTTTCCCGTGCGTTTTATTTTGCAGGGATAACCACCCCGTGTGCGTTGGCGGTCTCTTGACGGATACGCGCAATGCTTTGTTCGAGATTATTCCAAACGGGTTTGTCCGGTGCGAAGCGGGCACGCATATATTGAACTAAGCTGCCGAGTTGTTCGTCATCGAGTTGGCCTGAAAAAGACGGCATAAAACCGATCGCCTGACTTGCAGGTTTACGTACACCTTCAAGGATCACCCGGATGACATTGTCTGGTTTGTCGCTATGCAAGTTGGTATTCAGCGCGAGTGGAATATTCACACCTAAAAGCTTGGGGCCATCTCCATCGTGATGGCAGGCTGCACAAGCCATGGTAAACATTCTTTGCGCCGATCCGAGCAAGGTTGCGCTTTGCGCTTGTGCTGCGACCACATAGCGCTGAGCCGCTTCTGTAGCTTGTTCCTGTGTCGCGGCTTGCTGGAACGAGGCGAGATAGTGCGCCATCGCTTTGATATCGCTATCCGGTACCGCCGCGAGTTGTTGTACAACGGGGGCCATCGGCCCGCCGGCGCTACCGTGTTGTCCGCTGAATCCTGTACGCAAATAGTCATAGAAGGATTGTTCAGTCCATCTCACGGGAGATTTAGAGGCAGCGGTTAAGCCAGGGGCTTCCCACCCTTTAATCCAAGCACCGGATAAAAATCCTTTGCCTAATCGCTCTCCGCCAAGGGCGTCGCGTGGGGTATGACAGGCGGTGCAGTGTCCCACGCCGTTTACGAGATAAGCCCCACGGTTCCAGAGCTCTCCTTGATCTGCGAGGAGCGTTGTTGCGGAAGATGGCTCGCTATATAAGGCATTCCATACCGCCATGAGAGGACGATAGGAAAACGGCGCAGAAAGTTGCGTGGAGGGATTGTCTTGTGCGACAGGTGCCTGCACCATCAAGTAAGCATAGACCGAGGTGATGTCCCCGTCCGTCATATTCTTGAAGGAGGTGTAGGGGAAGGCAGGATAGAGCAGATGTCCATCTCTAGAGACGCCATCACGCATGGCGCGTCTGAAGGCTGGCAGGGACCAGCCACCGATGCCCGTATCCACATCTGGTGTCAGATTGGTGGAGTACACCGTACCGAAGGGGGTTTGTATGCCAAGGCCGCCGGCGTTAGGCTTACCTTGCGCAGAGGTATGACAGCTGACACAATTTCCCAACGCGACAAGCTGCCGGCCTTTTTCGATGGTTTGGGCAGAATACAGGGCCGGGTTGAACTGAGCGATTGGTGCGATCGGTGCCGGTCCGCGCAAACCGATCCAACTAAATGAGAGGCCCGCTATGCCGGCCAACACCGCAGCAAGTCTAGTTGCGAAGGGACGGCGCGTGGGCCAAACCGCATAGGGATTGGTTTGCGGCGGTAAGATGCGCTGCACAGACGGTTGAGCGGGCTGTGCGGGGGTTGACGCATCTGGCAGGGGATTGAGCGCAGCCCTAACGACCTCAGGCGTGAATGGCGGCTGACGAAATCGTATCCCCGTTGCATCAAAGATGGCATTAGCGATCGCTGCAGTACCTGGTACCGAGGAGGATTCTCCTGCCCCGAGCGGAGCCTCGTTGGGGCGAGGCATCTGCAGCACGTCAATGACGGGGACTTGACGGAAATTCAAGATCGGGTAGGAGCCCCATTCGCGTGTTGCAACGGTGTTATCTTGTTTGCGGACAGGCACGCTCTCGTGCAAGGCTCGACTTGTCGTTTGGATAACGTTGCCGTGCACTTGGTGCTCGACGCCCGCGGGATTGATTATCATGCCCGCGTCATGGCCCACCACAACGCGTTTAACATGGACTTCTCCGGTGCGACGGTTTACCTCGACGTCTGCGACCCAGGCTGCCCAGGCGGCGCCAAAGCCCGGCCACTTGCTGTGGATATACCGGGCATAGGCCACGCCTTGCCCACGCAGAATATCT
>CAMBPA010000209.1 GCA_945869355.1 Bordetella parapertussis | reverse complement strand
CTGAACGCATCGACTGCGTCGGCGGCTCCCGCTGCAAAAGCTGCGCCTTTGACTAACCCAAGTATGCCCATGACACAATCGCTCGATGGTCGCCCAGAGCAGCGCGTGCCCATGAGTCGTCTGCGTGCGCGTGTGGCCGAGCGTTTATTGCAGTCGCAACAAGACAACGCCATCCTGACGACGTTTAACGAAGTCAACATGCAGGCAGTGATTGATCTGCGTAATCTATACAAAGACAAGTTCGAGAAAGAGCACGGTGTGAAGCTGGGCTTCATGTCCTTCTTTGTGAAGGCTGCTGTCGCAGCACTCAAGCGATACCCATTGCTGAACGCTTCTGTTGACGGTAAAGACATCATTTATCACGGCTACTTCGATATCGGTATCGCAGTAGGTAGCCCACGTGGCCTGGTGGTGCCGATTCTACGCAACGCGGATCAACTATCGATTGCCGATATTGAAAAGACAATCGCTGACTTCGGTAAGCGGGCAGGTGAAGGTAAGCTCGGGATTGAAGAAATGACCGGCGGTACGTTCTCAATTTCGAATGGTGGTGTGTTCGGTTCGATGCTGTCGACCCCGATCATCAACCCGCCACAGTCCGCTATTTTGGGTGTGCATGCCACGAAAGAGCGCGCTGTCGTTGAGAAGGGCCAAATCGTGATTCGCCCCATCAACTATCTGGCGATGTCTTATGACCATCGCATCATCGATGGTCGCGAAGCAGTGTTGGGTCTGGTCGCAATGAAAGAAGCGCTCGAAGACCCACAGCGTCTGCTGCTCGAAATCTAAGCTTGGGATACTTATGTCTTCAAATCAATTTGATGTAGTCGTTATTGGTGCAGGACCAGGGGGCTATATCGCCGCGATTCGCGCCGCACAGTTGGGTATGTCAGTCGCGTGTATTGATGCATGGCAGAACGGTAAGGGTGGTCCCGCTCCCGGTGGCACCTGCACCAACGTGGGCTGTATTCCTTCCAAGGCGTTGTTGCAATCGTCCGAGCACTTTGAACAGCTGAATCACCATTTCGTCGAGCACGGCATTGAAGTTAAGGGCGTATCCCTGAAGCTCGACAAAATGCTCGGTCGTAAAAATGATGTCGTCAAGCAAAACAATGACGGCATTTTGTATTTATTCAAAAAGAACAAAGTAACGTTCTTTCATGGCAAAGGCGCTTTTGCGGGCCAAGTCAATGGTGGTTGGGCCATCAAAGTGTCCGGCACCACGACGGCGGATCTCGTGGGCAAGCATATTGTGATCGCGACGGGTTCGTCGGCGCGTGAACTACCAGGCTTGCCCTTTGATGAGCAACAGATTCTGTCCAACGACGGCGCGCTCAATATTGATGCCGTCCCCAAAAAGCTTGGTGTCATTGGTGCGGGTGTGATTGGTCTGGAAATGGGCAGTGTGTGGCGTCGTCTCGGCGCTGAAGTGACCGTGCTCGAAGCCATGCCTGAGTTTTTGGCGGCGGTCGATACGCAGGTCGCAAAAGAAGCGCACAAAATTTTCACCAAGCAAGGCTTGTCGATCCACATGGGCGTCAAGCTCGGTGAAATCAAATCTACCGCCAAGCAAGTCACCGTACCTTATACCGATACTGCCGGCGCTGAGCAAAAATTGATTGTTGACAAGCTGATCGTATCGATTGGTCGCGTGCCTTACACGGGCGGATTAAATCCAGATGCGGTTGGGCTCAAGCTCGATGAGCGTGGCTTAGTTGTCGTCGATGGCGATTGCAAAACTAACCTGGTCAACGTTTGGGCGGTTGGTGATGTGGTACGCGGCCCGATGCTCGCGCACAAGGCAGAAGAAGAGGGCGTGGCGGTTGCTGAACGTATCAGCGGGCAGCACGGTCATGTCAACTTCAATACGATTCCCTGGGTGATCTACACCTCGCCCGAGATCTCTTGGGTTGGTCAGACCGAGCAGCAACTGAAGGCCTCAGGACGCGCGTACAAGGCGGGAAGTTCCCCGTTCTTGGCCAACGGTCGCGCACGCGCCTTGGGTGATACAACCGGCTTTGTGAAGATCTTGGCTGATGCGACAACTGACGAGGTACTGGGCGTGCACATTATTGGCCCCATGGCTTCTGAGTTGATTGCCGAGGCCGTCACCATTATGGAGTTCCGTGGTGCAGCCGAAGACATCGCTCGTATCTGTCATGCGCATCCCACCCTGTCGGAGTCCATGAAAGAAGCTGCGTTAGCTGTAGATCAACGCGCGCTTAATTTCTGAAGCTTTCTTGAACGTCCTTCAATACTATGAGAGCAGTCTGGTTGAACGTGGTTATCAGCCAGACCACGCGCAACGCAAGGCGACTGAGCGCCTGCAAAAATATTTTGATGATTGGATTGCCTTTAAGAGCGATCGGTCTAGTGCGCTCAAGCGCTTGATCAAGCGCCCCGAGGTGCCTCGCGGTGTTTATCTGTGGGGCGGTGTCGGACGCGGGAAAAGTTTTTTGATGGATGCGTTTTATGCAACCGTCCCCGTCACGCGTAAGACACGCTTGCACTTTCACGAATTTATGCGTAGTGTGCATCGTCAACTCGATGAAGTGAAAGGCCGTCAAGACCCTCTTGATGAAGTCGCCAAGCGAATCTCGGCGCGCTATCGTCTGATTTGCTTTGATGAATTTCACGTATCCGATGTGGCGGACGCGATGATTTTGTATCGTTTGTTATTGAAGTTCTTTGAATACGGGACGTCGTTTGTCATGACGTCCAATTACGAGCCTTCGACCCTTTACCCCGATGGCTTGCATCGTGATCGGATCTTGCCAGCGATCGAGTTAATTAAAGATCGCATGGATATCCTGAATGTGGATGCGGGCATTGACTATCGTCGCCGTACGCTTGAGCAAGTAAAGTGTTACCACACGCCACTCGATTCGCAGGCAAACACGGCGCTTGAGCAGGCCTTCTCGCAATTGTCCGACACACCTCCGCAAGATCCTGTACTGCTGATTGAGCATCGTGAGATCACGGCTAAAAAGCGTGCGGGTAGTGTGGTGTGGTTCGACTTCGCAACACTGTGCGGCGGGCCGCGCTCGCAAAACGACTATCTTGAGCTTGCTAGCCGTTTTCATGCGGTGATCTTGTCGGAAGTGCCCCGCATGGGACCTAAGCATGCTTCGGAAGCGCGTCGGTTTACTTGGTTAATCGATGTATTCTACGATCACAAGGTCAAGCTCCTCATGTCTGCCGAGTGTGAACCGGAAGAGCTTTACACGTCTGGCCCCATGTCCAACGAGTTTCACCGTACCGTTTCCCGTATTCTTGAAATGCAGTCCAAAGAGTATTTGGATTCTGAACAGCGCGACACCGTCAGTCTTTAAGCAAGCCTCGGAGCTTTTACGCCATGAATACCCGCGTTCTCACTGGCATTACCACCTCGGGTACCCCTCATCTTGGTAATTACGTCGGTGCGATCCGCCCCGCGATCGCAGCGAGCCGCGAAGCAAACGTCGATGCGTTCTTTTTTCTGGCGGATTATCACGCACTTATTAAGTGTGAAGACCCTGATCTGATTGCGCGCTCGCGTCTTGAGATTGCCGCCACATGGCTCGCGTGTGGGCTGGACCCTGCACGCGTCACGTTCTACCGTCAGTCGGACGTACCTGAGATCCCTGAGCTGTCTTGGATGCTGACGTGCGTCACGGCCAAGGGATTGATGAATCGTGCGCACGCCTATAAAGCGTCTGTCGATCAAAACGCCGCGAAAGGTGTGGATGAAGACGACGGCATCACGATGGGTTTGTTCTCTTACCCTATCCTGATGGCCGCAGATATTTTGATGTTTAATGCGCACAAGGTTCCTGTGGGACGTGATCAGACCCAACACCTTGAGATGGCGCGCGACATCGCGCAGCGTTTTAATCATTTGTTCGGTCAGGGGAAAGACTTTTTTGTACTTCCTGAGGCGGTGATCTCGGAGGATGTTGCAACCTTACCTGGCTTGGATGGTCGTAAGATGTCCAAGAGCTATAACAATACC
>CAMBPA010000208.1 GCA_945869355.1 Bordetella parapertussis | reverse complement strand
ATCGGATTAAACTATTGTTTTTGCCATATCAATAGCTTAATTGCGGAGTCCTGCCATGTACAAACAAGTCATTCACACAGCCAAAGCCCCTGCAGCCGTTGGCCCGTATTCCCAAGCGGTGCAGGCACCCACGGGCAAGACGGTTTTTTTGTCAGGTCAGATTGGCTTGGTCCCAGCATCGGGCGAGATGGTCTCTGAAAAGTTTGAAGATCAAGTTAAACAAGCATTTTCAAATATGCAGGCTGTGATCGAAGCGGCGGGTGGAAAGCTTGAAAACATCGTCAAACTAAACTTGTTTCTAACTGACCTTGGCCAGTTTGGTATTGTGAACGCGCTGATGGCTGAGCGTCTCCCACAGCCCTATCCGGCACGCTCAACTGTCGGCGTCTCGAGCCTTCCTAAGGGTGCACAATTCGAGATCGAAGCGATCATCGTCGTCTAGGCGAAGCCGACTTTGTGGTCGCGCCCACGTGAGCACCCGCCCCATACCCAAGCGCTCTAGTGCGAAGACTCCAGCCATTAGTTTGGAGTCTAAGTTCGCGCGCTTGGGACTTGTTAGTGCCGAAGATTTCGTCTTGCATCTGCCGTTGCGCTACGAGGATGAGACCACAATCATGGCAATCGGCTCGATACGACCGGGAATGACTGCGCAGGTTGAGGGCGAGGTGGTGCGTAGTGAAATCATTCTTAAACCTCGACGTCAATTAACTGCGGTCCTGCGTGATGAGTCCGGAGAAATCAACTTACGGTGGTTGACTTTTTATCCAAGCCAGCAATCCCAAATGCAGCCAGGCAAGCGCTGGCGTGTGCGGGGAGAAGTCCGTGGCGTTCGTCACGGGTTTGAAATGGTGCACCCAAGATTAAGCGTCGCGGGCGCGCCACTCTCGATGGCACTGACTCCCGTATATCCAACAACAGACGGGCTATCCCAAGCGAGCTTACGCAAAGCGATCGCTGCTGCTTTGGGTACAGTCGACTTGCGTGACACGTTGTCGCCGGCGATACGGTCCGAGCTTGGGTTGATGGAGTTACGCGAAGCTCTGCAAACGATTCATACCCCACGCGCCGACTTAGACGCCACCAGCTTGCTCGAGCATACCCATCCCGCATGGACACGCATAAAGTTTGACGAATTATTAGCCCAACAGTTGTCACTTGCTGCCGCGCGAGACCAACGGCAAGTCAAGCGCGCCCGTCCTTTGGGGCCCGTCGTATCCACGGCGCATCAGCAGCCCTTATCAGAGCGTTTGCGACAGAGTTTGCCGTTTGCGTTGACCGCGGCGCAAGCGCGTGTCTTACATGAAATCGAGACAGATCTTGGTCGTTCGTTTCCGATGTACCGCTTGCTTCAGGGCGACGTCGGGAGCGGTAAGACCATCGTGGCCGCTCTTGCAGCGCTGCGTGCCATATCGCATGGTGTACAAGTCGCGTTGATGGCACCGACGGAGCTGCTTGCCGAGCAGCATTTCATGAAAATGCAGTCTTGGTTTGAGCCCCTTGGAGTCAAGGTATGTTGGTTGGCAGGGAGCATGCGATTGAAGGCCAAGCGTGAATCGCTTGAAGCGATTCGATCTGGTCAGGCGCAGCTTGTGGTCGGGACACAAGCGTTGATTCAGGAAGGGGTTGATTTTGATTTGCTTGGCTTGGTGATTGTGGACGAGCAACATCGCTTTGGCGTGGGTCAGCGTCTTTCCTTATCGCGCAAAGGTGAGGACGGCGCGGCCGGATCCTCAGTGGTTCTAGCGCCTGACATGATCCCGCATCAACTCACGATGAGCGCGACACCGATACCGCGCACACTTGCGATGACGTTTTACGCAGACCTCGAGGTGTCATCGATTGACGAATTACCTCCCGGACGCACGCCGGTTGTGACGAAGCTGTTTGCTTCGGATCGTCGTATGGATATTATCGCTCACGTCGCGCAGGCCTGCGATGAAGCTCAGCAGACTTACTGGGTGTGCCCGTTAATCGAAGAGAGTGAGGCCCTAGACTTGCAGAATGCAGTCGACACCTATGCTGAGTTGGTTCAGGCACTCAGCCCCCGGCATGTCGGATTAGTGCATGGTCGTCTGACACCCTCTGAAAAAACAACGGTGATGCAAAGCTTCAGAGACGGCCTTCTTGATGTGCTTGTTGCGACAACAGTGATTGAAGTGGGGGTCGATGTACCTAACGCTTCATTGATGATCATTGAGCACGCTGAGCGTTTCGGCCTCGCGCAATTGCATCAGCTAAGAGGACGCGTTGGGCGTGGCGCGAAACGCTCTGTCTGTGTGTTGCTGTACCAAACCCCTTTGTCGATGTTGGCGCGCCAGCGTTTGCGTGCCATGTACGAAACACAGGATGGTTTTGAGATTGCCCAGCGTGATCTGGATTTACGCGGCCCAGGTGAGCTCTTAGGAGCCCGACAGTCTGGATTGTCTCTGCTTAAATTTGCGGATCTTGCGCAAGATGGCGGGTTGGTGGCTGTGGCACGAGAGCAAGCGATTGCGTTACGCGAGTCAGATCCACAAACGGTACGCAAGCATTTAGATCGTTGGATGCGCGGCAAGGAAGATTACCTACGCAGTTAAGTTATTTTACAAGTATGAAAATGGAATCACGATGACCCTTACTGAGTTGAAATATATCGTTGCGGTATCGCGCGAGAAGCATTTTGGTCGTGCAGCAGAGGCCTGTTTTGTGAGCCAGCCCACTCTGTCTGTCGCGATCAAGAAGCTCGAGGATGAGCTGGGCGTCACACTCTTTGAACGCGGCGGTACGGAAATTGGGGTCACGACCATTGGCTTGCAGATTGTGTTGCAAGCGCAAAAAGTGTTGGAAGAGAGCGCCAGTATTAAAGAGCTTGCACGCCTTGGACGCGATCCCCTTGCCGGCGTACTACGGGTTGGTGTGATTCACACGATCGGCCCTTATTTATTGCCAAAATTGGTGCCGACGCAGATTGAGCGTACCCCTCAAATGCCATTGATTTTGCAAGAAAACTTTACGGTGCGATTGTTAGAACTTTTGCGTCAAGGTGAGATTGACTGTGCCATCATGGCCTTGCCACTCCCTGATTCTGGACTAAGCGTGCTGCCGCTCTACGATGAGGATTTCGTCGTCGCTATTCCAACGCAACACCCTTGGGCAACCCGAAAATCTATTTCTGCCGAAGACCTCAAGCAGCAAAATATGTTGTTACTAGGAAGTGGACATTGTTTTCGTGATCAGGTTCTAGAAGTATGTCCCGAACTTTCTCGATTCGCTGCGGCAAGCGAAGGTATTCAGCGTACCTTTGAAGGATCCTCGCTTGAGACCATCCGCCACATGGTCGCAGCGGGTATCGGTATTACGGTCATGCCGGCAAGTTCTGTGTCTTCTGTGGATCGCAGCAGCAAATTACTGAAATACATTAAGTTTGACGAACCTGTGCCAAACCGCCGTGTCGTTCTGGCTTGGCGCAAAAGTTTCCCGCGTACGGTCGCCATTGATGCCTTGGTGCAAGCGGTCGTGACATGCGGCTTGGATGATGTACATATGCTTGAATCATCGTACACAAAGAGTGTCGCTCATCGTGCTTGAGCGCCTCGCACTCTACGCAAAACTTGTGCGTATCGATAAACCCATTGGCGTCCTTCTCTTGCTATGGCCGACACTTTGGGGATTATTCGTGGCCGCAGAAGGATGGCCAGATCCAGTGATCTTGTGTATTTTTGTGATCGGTACCTTTTTGATGCGCTCTGCTGGATGCGCTATCAATGATTACTTCGATCGAGACGTTGATCGCCATGTGGCACGTACCGAGAAACGTGTCTTGACCGCTGGCTTAATTCGCCCGCGGGAAGCGTTGTATGTCGCCGCCGTATTAGGCTTACTCAGCTTTGCGCTCGTGCTGTGCTTGAATATCTTGACGATTTTATTAGCTGCTGTGGCGACGATACTCGCGATCACTTATCCGCTCTTTAAGCGTTTTTTCGCGATCCCGCAGGCGTATTTGGGTGTCGCCTTT
>CAMBPA010000207.1 GCA_945869355.1 Bordetella parapertussis | reverse complement strand
CACCGTGCGTAAAGGCTCATGCCGCGCAATAATCGCTGCGAGCGTTTTAGATAGCGCTGCAATATTTAGACGCCCCTCTAATCTGAGCGCCATGGGAATGTTGTAAACCGGCGAAGGTCCCTCTAAGCGATCCAACGTCCAAAGTCGCTGCTGGCCGTAAGACAACAACAACTTATCACCCTCAAGCCTGCCTGCCCCAGATAACAGCGCCGGTCCCTGATCGGACTCGAGCTCATCAAGCTGAACCGCAAGCGCCTCTGGAGTTGGATGAGCAAACAAAGCACGAAGCGGCAAATCAGCGCCCGTTTCATGTCTTACGCGAGCAATCAGTCGCATCGCAAGCAGTGAATGGCCACCAATTTCAAAGAAATTATCATCCAGACCGACTGCATCAGTACGTGTTAGTTCAGCAAATAAGCGACAGATCACTGCTTGCGTCCCAGTGACAGGGGCACGATATGCGTGTCCGCTCGTCAACAACTCCGGCTTGGGTAAGGCGCGGTGATCAAGTTTGCCATTTGGCGTCAGGGGTAAGCTCTCAAGCGACACATAACCCGCAGGTAACATGTAGTCAGGCAATCGCGATTCAATTTTCGAGCGCAATACTGCAGAAGATGGGACCGCACAGCCCTTTTGCGGCACTAAATAGGCAATGAGCCGATGTTCATCTAAATGCGGAAGCGCAATGACGCTCGCCTGAGAAAGCACCTCGGAAAAAGCATCCAATAAGGCGGCTTCGATCTCACCGAGTTCGATGCGATAGCCGCGAATTTTTACTTGGTCATCCACCCGACCAATAAACTCTATAGAACCATCAGCCCGTCTTCGCGCTAAGTCACCCGTGCGATACATCCTCTCGCCAGATGACCCGAAGGGACACGCCAAGAAGCGTTCAGCTGTCATGCCAGAGCGGCCGAGATAACCTCGCGCTAGGCCAATTCCCGCAATGTAGAGCTCCCCGGTCACACCGCTCGGCACAAGTTCGAGACTTTGATCAAGCAAATACACTTGCGCGTTGGCAAGCGGGAATCCAATCGGAACGAGCGGATCAGTCCCTTTCTTGTAGCGCTTACTGTCAAGGGGCACACTCATGGTCGCGCACACTGTCGTTTCAGTCGGACCGTAGGCGTTAATCATGACGCGGTCTTGCGCAAATCTTGCGACAATGCTGGGCGGACACTGTTCCCCACCAACAACGATACACCGCACGAAAGAAAGTCTTGAATGCGCAGGAATGAGTTGCAGTACGTTAGGCACACACATAAAGTGCGTAATTCGCCTACGATCACACAACTGCGCAAAATCGGGGCCCACAAGGGCCGACTCGGCAACGCTAAGAAGCTCGATAGACGCGCCAGCGACTAAAGCCATTCCGATTTCAGCAGAAGCCACGTCGAACGCCGGTCGTGCAACCTGAAGACAGCGATCTCCAAGTCTAATATCCAACTGTCGCTGATGCTCTAACACCATCTGAGCCTGAGAGCGTCTTGAAACCCCAACACCTTTTGGCCTACCGGTCGATCCTGAGGTGTAAATCAAGTAAGCGAGATGTTCCGGAAAAATAGACAGCTTGCTCGATGAACGTGACGGCGCTGTTGTGGGCAACTGCTCAATCATTTTTTGATGCTGAGCATCATCGAGATACAAAACAAACTCAGGGATGACATCGCCCTCACCCGCTACCAGCTCAAGGCCTTCGGTGCGCGCCTCATGAATGCCTTGCACCAGTGCCAGATAACCTTGCCTGGTTGTCGCGAGTATATTTGCGCCGCTATCGCTCAGCATAAACTCTAAGCGTACTGCGGGATAATCGGGATCAAGCGGCAGATACGCCGCGCCAATTTTTAATGCAGCGAGAATAGCAATCACCATCTCGGGCGTTCGATCCAGCAAGATCGCGACGATTTGGTCTGGCCCAACACCCAACTCCAACAAGTGATGTGCTAGCTGATTAGAACGAGCATCCAATTCTGCATAGGTCAGGCGCGTTGACTCATAAGCGATCGCAACGGCATCGGGATGGGCTTGCGCAGTACGTTCAAACAATGCAGGCAGCGACATCGGCTGTTCAACCAACGACACCTCGGGGCCTCGAGAAAGTGCGACTTGACTTGAAATACCCTGTGAGTTCAGCAGCGGTAACTCATACACATACTGATCTGGCGAATCACAGAAGCTGGACAATAAGGCAGTAAACGATTGGGTCCAACTTCCTACGACACCTGCATCAAATAAATCTGCGTCATATTCGAAACCACCAAAACAAGGTTCATCTTCGGCGGGCGCCAAAAATAATGTGATGTCGAATTTCGCATTGGGCGGCGCAACGGTTTCGAAATTAGACTCGATGCCCGGAATATTCAATTCGACCGACGTTTTTGGCTGCAGCGCAAACATCGCTTGAAATACTGGTGTATGGGAAAGCGATCTTGCGACACCAAGACTCTCCACAAGCCGGTCGAAAGGAAGGTCTTGGTCAAAAAGTGCCTCTTCTACGCTTAAACGCGTACGTCCTATCAATTCCTTTGTGGTGCAATTTCCGGCGAGTGATACCGGCAACGCCAGCGTATTGACTAAAAATCCAACAAGATTCTCAGTTTCAACACGACTTCTACCCGCAACAGGAGAACCCACGACAATTTCCTGCTGTCCAGCGAGTCGTCCCAAGAAGGTTACATATGCGGCAAGCATGACAACAAACAACGTTGTTCCTTCTTGACGAGCGACGAACTCAAGCGTTTGCATCACCGGCTCGGATATCGAAATGGGAGCATATCCAGCGTGCCTAGCTCTATTTGGATCACGCGGATGATCCACCGGTAACGTCAAACTTTCAGGAGCATTGGAAAGACGCGTCTTGGCTCTTGCTATTTTTGAATCAATGTCATGGGACAAACTAGCCTGCTGCCACGCCGCCCAATCACTATACTGAATCGGCAAAGGATCCCAAACAGGATTTTTACCTTTCGAAAATGCGATGTACGCATCGGACAGCTCTCGTATTAATACGATCGCGGATGCGCCGTCTCCGGCTTGATGGTGAAGCGTAATGGTTAGGATGCACTCTGATTCAGAGATCTGCGTTAGGTGTGCTCTTAGTGAAAGTTCACAACTCAAATCGAAGGGTATTGACGTTTGCTCAAGAAGAGCCTGTCGAGTAATGAGGGTCCGCTCTTCCTCTGAGGCACCAGGCTCAAAATCCAGCTTAGAGTAGATCAATATATTTTGCGTGGATGGCACGTCAATCAAAGAGCCAATCGGCATTCCATCTGAGCCCGCAATCATGCGTGTACGTAAAGGCTCATGGCGAGCGATGACTGCCACAAGAGCTTTCTCTAGCGCCGGCCGATCAAGCTGGCCACGCATACGAATCGCGATGGGCATATTGTAAGTCGCAGACACACCCTCGATTTGATCCAATGCCCAGAGCCGGCGCTGTCCGAAAGACAATACAACTTCACCACCGTTCTTGTGACCTGCACCAGAGACTAGCGCAGGACCCTCGTCGAGCCCAAGCACATCAATTTGCGGAGCGAGCGTTCCCGCTGTTGAATATGCAAAGAGTGTACGCAGTGAAACGTTGCGATCCAGATCTCGACGTAAACGCGCAATCAAACGCATAGCTAAGAGAGAGTGTCCCCCTATTGCGAAAAAACTATCGTCTAGTCCAACCTGCTCTGCGCCAGTTAGTTCCGCAAATAAGTCGCAAAGAAGAATCTCTGTTGAGGTCTTCGGTGCACGATAATGGGTAAGACCCACCTGAACATCTGGCTCTGGCAAAGCGGGTCGATCTAATTTCCCATTATTCGTCAGTGGCAATACGTCCAACGTCATACAAACGCTAGGGAGCATGTGCTCAGGCAAAGTCTGTGCGAGCGCTGCACGGATCTCTAAGGAGTCGGGAACAGTACAGTCCGAAAGCGGAACGAGGTACGCAACTAAATGCGGCTCACCGGAAATGGACTTCACCGACACAACAGCTTGTGCAAGTAATTTAGGAAATGTA
>CAMBPA010000206.1 GCA_945869355.1 Bordetella parapertussis | reverse complement strand
ACGCACGCTCTATGACGAAGTCCCCAGGTTTTGAGGTATTGCCTTCGTTAAATCCGCGCGCTTCAAGCATGGTTTTAAGATCACGCAACATATCGGGGCTGCCGCAAATCATGATGCGGTCTTGTTCGCGGTCCAGCGTTGGGACGCCCAAATCCGAGAAAAGTTTTCCGTTTTCAACCAGCGTGGTGATTCGCCCCGTATTTTTGTACGCCTCGCGCGTGACGGTTGGGTAGTACTTCAATTGCTTGGACACCATTTCACCCAGCAACTCGTGCTCAGGCAGCGTTTGCGTGAGGTAGTCGTGGTAGGCGAGCTCGGCTACCTCTCGGACACCATGCACCAAGATCACCTCTTCAAATTTCTCGTAGGTATCGGGATCACGGATCACGCTTAGAAAGGGGGCGAGTCCGGTGCCAGAGGAAAACATATACAGGCGTTTGGCAGGTAATAAATAGTCGATGAGCAGCGTGCCGGTAGGCTTGCGCCCGACGACGATTGAGTCCCCGACTTTAATGTGTTGGAGGCGCGAGGTCAGTGGGCCATCTTCGACTTTGATGCTTAAAAATTCAAGATACTCTTCGTAGTTGGGGCTGACGATACTGTAGGCGCGTAGCAGGGGCTTGTCGTTAACGCGTAATCCGATCATCGTGAAATGGCCATTACTAAAACGCAAGGACGGATCGCGTGTTGTCGTGAAGCTAAACAGCCGGTCAGTCCAGTGATGGACGGCTAAAACACGCTCTTCGTTAAAGGCACTCATGGCAGACTCGTTGTCAGGGTAAAAAAGAAAAGCTTGTCGTTGATACCGGGCCTGACGGCTTTGGGCTGACGCGCGGTATGGATCTTCATAATGTAGCATTGGCAACATTAAAATTTAGTATTCACTACATTTGTATAGAAAAAATGTTTGATTTGAGCCACACAGTGAGAAACAAAGTAGTTTGTAGCGATCGATACTCGGATAACTTTAGCCCCAGTATTGACACTAAAGTGGGGGGGGGGCACTTGCTTTTGCACTAAATTTTCCTCACAATAAGGTCTTGTTGATTGCCCCGGTTTCGACTCGATCCGGGGTTTTGCTTTTTGGGAAAACACCGTGGCCACTATTCCTCTTACTGTGCGCGGGGCCGAGCGCTTGCAAGCAGAACTGCACCGTCTCAAGCACGTTGAACGTCCCGCCGTGATCAGCGCGATCGCTGAGGCACGCGCGCAGGGCGACTTGTCTGAAAACGCCGAATACGATGCCGCGCGCGAGCGTCAAGGCTTTATCGAGTTCCGTATCGGTGAGCTCGATGGCACGCTGTCGAACGCGCAGTTAATTGATCCGGCGTCCATGGACGCCGATGGCCGTGTCGTCTTTGGAGCGACTGTCGAGATCGAAGACCTCGCGTCTGGCGACAAAGTCACTTATCAGATCGTTGGGGATATCGAAGCCGACATCCGAGCGAACTTAATATCGGTGTCCAGTCCCGTTGCGCGCGCCTTAATCGGCAAGTATGAAGGCGATGTGGTGACCGTGCGGGCACCTTCTGGTGAGCGCGAGTACGAGATTGTGAGTATCAAGTACGCCTAGGCGCCGGATTTGGCGCTAGCTCGTCAGATTAGCGCTTGACGGGTGCTCGCTTGCGCGCGCTTGCTGTCGCAGCTAAGGTGCCACGCCGGGCACCAGCCCGCAAGGACAGGGCGCTGCGACGAGGGATCCCGTGTGCTGTATCCTTACTAGTGTTGGCGCGTGTACTGGGTCGAGTGAGTCGATCGCCGGCAAACACTTTTGGGCGTTCAGTGTCGAGCTCTTGATCCCGTTCCGCGCGGCTGCGGCGTTTGGGTTTTTCAAGTTTTTTGCCATGGGCAGCCAGCGTTTTGGGTGTGTGTGGCTCAGACGGTTTGCGTATCGCCGGACTGCGAGGCTCGGCCGGTGGTTTGAGGTAAGTGCTCTGTTCGCCAGATCTGAACAGGATCAGCATCTTGCCTAAGTGATGCACCGGTGCGCACGATAGCGCTTCGCAGATCGCAGAGAGCATGGTGTCACGCTCTTCGCGCTCGGCCGTTCCGGCACGTACTTTGATCAATTCGTGTACAGCGAGGGCGCGATCGATTTCTTTTAAAACGGCCTCAGTTAAACCGTTGTCACCAATTAGGACAACGGGCTTGAGAGGGTGGGCGGCGGCGCGCAGCGCACTGCGTTCGCGAGGGGTGAGTTCCATAGTCATAAGGTGAATTGTACGGGAATGGCCAAGAACAAATTTTCAAAAGAGTGGGTGATGCAGCATATCAACGACCCATTCGTTAAATTGGCGCAACAAAAAGGTTACCGGGCTCGCGCTGCTTTTAAGCTGACAGAGATCCTGGATGCCGAAAAACTCATGCGCCGAGGCGATGTGGTGGTCGATTTGGGCTCTACCCCAGGTAGTTGGTCCCAGGTTGCGCGTGAACGCCTCGTCGGTAAGGGTGGCGTGATCGACGGCCGGATTGTGGCGCTGGATCTGCTGCCGATGGAGCCCATCGAAGGCGTCGAGTTCATTCTTGGTGACTTCAGTGAAGATGGCGTGCTCGCGCAGCTCAATGAGCTTCTTCAAGGTCAGCCTGTGGATTTGGTCATGTCGGATATGTCGCCCAACCTTTCGGGGGTCGGGAGCGCTGATTCGGCCAGAATTCAACAAGTTTGCGATTTAGCCCTTGAATTTTCGCTCATGCACCTCAAAACTGAGGGAACGTTGATCGTCAAAGCCTTTCATGGCAGTGGGTTTTCCCAAATCGTAGAAAGTTTTAAACGCCACTTTAAAAGGGTGGTCGAGCGCAAACCTAAGGCGTCGCGAGATCGCTCTTCTGAAACCTTTTTGGTCGCGACAGGTCGAAAGGTTTAGCGCTGAATAATTGGGCGGGCGCGAGCGAGGTTTTATTTTGTTTTTCAAGCCCTTATACCCCTTCACGTCTCCCGGCATTGGTGCGAATGACTAGGTTGAAACGGGGTAGAATAGGTCGTGGATAAATTTGCGGTGGTTCCTTTGGGCCAAAAGAAGTCAACGCGTGTCAGATACAAGCTGGAGATCGGCCTTGAATAATTCTTTTTCGAAAGTTGCGGTCTGGATGGTGATTGCGCTTGTGTTGTTCACTGTGTTTAAACAGTTTGACACCCGCGCGCCCTTCCAGGACTCGGTGAGCTACACCCAGTTCATGGATGATGCTCGCTCCGGAAAAATTCGAAGAGTCGATGTCCAAACCGACGTGTTGCACGTGACACCTGATTCCGGTCGTTCTTACACGCTGACGTCGCCAGGAGATCTGTGGATGGTCTCGGATCTTATGAAGGCGGGTGTCCAGGTTTCGGGCAAGGCGCGTGAAGAGCCCTCGTTCTTAATGAGCATTTTTGTTTCATGGTTTCCGATGTTGCTGCTGATCGGCGTCTGGGTGTTTTTCATGCGTCAGATGCAGGGTGGCGGAAAGGGTGGCGCGTTTAGCTTTGGTAAGTCCCGCGCCAAGATGCTTGATGAGAGCACCAACCTCGTTACTTTTGCTGACGTGGCGGGTTGCGACGAAGCCAAAGAAGAGGTGCAGGAACTGGTCGATTTCTTGCGCGACCCTTCCAAATTTCAAAAGCTTGGCGGACACATCCCCCGTGGCGTGTTGATGGTGGGCTCGCCCGGCACAGGTAAAACACTTCTGGCTAAAGCCATCGCCGGTGAAGCAAAAGTTCCCTTCTTCAGTATCTCTGGCTCTGACTTTGTTGAAATGTTTGTCGGTGTGGGCGCAGCACGCGTGCGCGACATGTTTGAAAACGCTAAAAAGCAATCACCTTGCATCATTTTTATCGATGAAATCGATGCAGTGGGTCGCCAGCGTGGCGCAGGCCTGGGTGGTGGTAACGATGAACGCGAACAGACGCTGAACCAGTTGCTGGTCGAGATGGATGGCTTTGAGTCTGGGGTCGGTGTCATAGTGATCGCCGCGACCAACCGTCCCGATGTATTGGATCCTGCTTTGTTGCGTCCAGGTCGTTTTGACCGCCAAG
>CAMBPA010000205.1 GCA_945869355.1 Bordetella parapertussis | reverse complement strand
CGGCGGACTCGATATCGGTGCGCTCGAAAAGCAGATCCAAAAACTATTTGCTTCGCCTGGAACGGATGCGCGGGCAGTAGAAGTGATGACGATGCACAAGTGCAAAGGGTTGCAGTTTGAATCAGTGATTTTGTACGGACTGCATCATGGATCGACGAGCGACAGGGTGCCGTTGGTCTACTTTGAACAGGTTGGTTCAAAACTCATGCTTGGTCCGATTAAGCCTCGTGCTCGAGAGGGGCATGATCCGATTTCTCGCTACTTAGGATTACGTGAAAAGCGCCGTGGCGATTTCGAGATAGATCGTTTGCTTTATGTCGCGGCGACCCGCGCGAAAGAGCGGCTGCACCTTGTTGCCGATGTGGCTATCAAGGACGGCGCACCTGTCAAGCCTGCCGCCGGTAGTTTGCTCAGTCGGCTGTGGTTGAGTTGGCCATCGTTAGAGGTGCCGTCTGATTTGTTGCAGGCCGATGCTGCGGCAGAGCCGATGCCGGCCCACCGTGGGTCAGAATTGCTTAGACGCAGTTTAAGTGCGTTACATGCGCAGAGCAAAAAAACGAAACAGCAAGCAAATAAAATCGCTGCGTCCGAGTCAGGTTACTCGCAGACTTTTGCCTGGGCAGCCAGCAAGTCCCATGATCGCGTGCTTGGAACGCTTATCCACTCGTGGCTAGATCATTTAGGGCGTCAGTCTGGTCGAGGCTGGACGGCTGAGAAAATCCGTGTACAGCGTGCGCGCATTGAATTGCAATGTCGGCAGCTCGGTTTGCCCGCCGAGGAGATTGCAGACTTGGCGCAGGAGATTCTTGAAACCTTGGTGGCGATGCTGACAAGCCAACGAGGGCAAGACTTACTCGCTTGTTTGGATGTGCGTCACGAATGGGCGTTATTGGATGCCACAGGCAAAGTGTCGGTGCTTGATTTAGCGATCTCCGACCCAGAGGGGTGGTGTGTGGTGGATTACAAAACCGGCCGTCCTGCAGCAGAGGAAAGCACTGAAGCATTCGCTTCGCGCATGTTGGCCCGCTACGCACCGCAATTGACACGCTACTGCGAGCAAGTCAGCGCTTTGGACGGTCGGCGTGCACGCGCAGCCCTATATTTCCCGCGTGATGACCTGTGGATTGACTTTGATCCACGCACTAGTAGCTAGCCCTGCTAGAATTGAGGTTGGCGGGCCCCTTCGCATGGTTCGGCGGCAAACCTGGTCAGGTCGGGAACGAAGCAGCCATAGTCGTGCAGAATTAGTGCCGAAGTCAGGCTCGCCTCTCTAATTTCCGTTTGTGGTCGGTACAGCTCATGAGTTATCTGGTCCTTGCGCGCAAATGGCGTCCCCGTTCGTTCGATACCCTCGTCGGACAGGATCACGTTGTCCGCGCGCTTACGCACGCTTTGACGACGCAACGCCTACACCACGCTTGGTTGTTTACGGGTACGCGGGGGGTGGGCAAAACCACGCTGTCGCGTATTCTCGCTAAGGCACTCAACTGCGAGACAGGCATCACCGCGACACCCTGCGGCGTATGTCAGGCTTGCACTGAAATTGATGAAGGTCGTTTTGTCGACTACCTTGAGCTCGATGCGGCGTCCAACCGCGGCGTTGAGGAGATGACCCAGTTGCTGGAACAGGCTGTGTATTCTCCGGGATCTGGGCGCTTCAAGGTCTACATGATCGATGAAGTTCACATGCTGACGGGGCACGCGTTCAACGCGATGCTCAAAACGCTTGAAGAACCGCCACCGCATGTCAAATTTATTTTGGCCACGACGGATCCTCAGAAAATACCGGTCACCGTGTTGTCGCGTTGTTTGCAGTTCAATCTCAAGCAGATGCCAGGCGAGGCGATTGTCGGCCACCTTGAAAACGTTCTTGCCCAAGAGCAAATGCCCTATGAAGTGCCAGCGCTTAGATTGTTAGGACAGGCTGCTGCTGGCTCCATGCGTGATGCACTGTCCCTGACAGACCAGGCGATCGCCTACAGCGCTGGTAATCTGACCGAGGAGGCTGTGCGCGGCATGCTGGGTACGATCGATCAGCGCCACCTCGTACGTTTACTGGATGCGTTGCAGACGGGACACGCTGCAACCGTTCTCGAGATCGCGGACGAACTGGCGACTCGTGGTTTGTCTTACCGGGCCGCACTTGCGGATTTGGCGGTCATGTTGTCGCGTATCGCCATTGCCCAGAGGGTTTCGCAGGCGCTCGACCAGACTGATCCGATTTCCAGCGATCTGTCGCGCTTTGCCACCAGTATGCATCCAGATGTGGTTCAGTTGTTCTACACGGTTGCCGTGCATAGTCGCAACGAATTAGTTCTTGCGCCCGACGAGTACGCAGGTTTTGTCATGGCGTGTTTGCGCATGTTGGCCTTAGCACCTCGTGGGTCGTCAGAGCCAGAAAAGCTTGTGCGAAACGAGCCAGCCCCTGCGCGAGCCGATGAGTCATCCGTCCGCACGGCGTCTGCCCCGGCGGTTCGTGTTGCAGCAGTGAAGACATCAGCCGCCCCGATTGTGAACGCGGCGCCCAAACCTGTGGCCGTCAAGCCAGACGTTGCGGCGAGCGCGAACGTGGAGGTTATCTTGCCGGAGCCTTGGGCTGCATTTTCTGCGAAACTCCCCTTGACGGGAATGGCGCAGCAACTTGCGCGTCAGTCGGAATGCCTGTCAATCAAAGGTCGTACGATCTTGCTGCGCGTCACCAATAAGGCGCTCTCGGAGGGCGTGCATGCCGAACGGTTGCGCGTGGTGCTCAAAGAGTTTTTTGGTCAGGATGTACAGGTCGCTTTTGAGGTCGGGGCGGTGCGGGGCGAGTCCGCGCACGCGTTGGATCAAGCCGAGCAGGAGACCCGTCAACTAGACGCCGAAGCCTCGGTTCAGGTTGACCCCTTTGTGCAAGCCTTAGTCAAGGATTTTGGCGCGCAGGTCGTGCCGGGCTCTGTTCGTCCCGGACAATCAAATTCAATTTAAGTCAATCGTATTTAGGAATCTCTATCATGATGAAAGGGCAGATTGCTGGTTTGATGCGCCAGGCGCAACAAATGCAAGAAAATATGAAAAAGGCGCAGGATGCACTCGCTGATATTCAGGTGGAAGGTGCCTCCGGTGGTGGCTTGGTCAAAGTCACAATGACATGCCGTCACGACGTCAAGCGCGTAGTGATTGATCCGAGTTTGCTCGCCGACGACAAAGACATGCTTGAAGATCTCGTGGCTGCAGCCTTCAATGATGCGTTGCGCAAGGCGGAAGCCACCTCGTCTGAGAAAATGGCCGCCGTCACAGCAGGCATGCCTTTGCCACCCGGAATGAAGTTGCCCTTCTAATTTCATTTCATGGAAAACTCCACGTCAGAACCGCAACCTCTTTTAGCCCTCGTTGATGCGTTAAAGCGTCTGCCTGGCGTCGGGGTTCGCACGGCACGACGCATGGCTTACCATCTGCTGCAACATGATTTGCAGGCGGCGCAAGAATTGGGCCAAGCTCTGACTCACGCGGTCGAGCGGTTGCAGCATTGCGAGCAGTGCAACAGTTTCACAGAGGTGCCGGTCTGCGCGACATGCTTACACCCTGAACGTGATAAGACGCTACTTTGTATTGTGGAGACCCCGGCAGATCAAAATTCAATCGAAGCCACGCATGGCTATGCCGGTTTGTATTACGTCTTGATGGGGCGTTTGGCACCGCTCGAGGGGACTGGACCCGATGAGTTGGATTTTGATCGTGTGCTTGCCCGCGCGTCAGACGGCGTTGTGCAGGAGGTCATCTTAGCGACCAACTTCACAGCAGAGGGAGAAACAACCGCACACTATTTGTCCGAGGCGTTGCGAACGCACGGAATCAAAGTCACGCGATTAGCACGTGGCGTACCAGCGGGCAGCGAAATTGAATACGTTGATGCGGGCACTGTGGCCTGGGCGCTCATGGAGCGCAAGCCGACTTAGGGGGCGATGAAACTTGACGCTGCGTTAGCGCTGCGCTTCGATCAACGCATCAAGCTTGCGCGCATCGGCGACGAACGCACGAAT
>CAMBPA010000204.1 GCA_945869355.1 Bordetella parapertussis | reverse complement strand
AGAAATCTCTTGCGCTGTTGAACGTTGGCCAGCAAGTCATCATTGCGATTGGTTTGGTGTTGATCCTGTGGAGAGCGACACTCGGTGTCTCCAATGGCTCAATGACACTGGGCGACTTGGTATTAGTTAATACCTTGATGATTCAGCTCTACATCCCCTTGAATTTTTTGGGTGTCATTTATCGCGAAATCAAACAGTCGCTGACTGATTTGGATCGTATGTTTACCTTGCTGGAATCTGATCGTGAGGTTGCGGATGCGCCTGACGCACCCGCCTTACGAATTAAAGATCATTCGCGCGGGCCCGAACTTAGATTTAGGAACGTATCGTTTCACTATGAGTCGAACCGAGAAATCCTGCATGACGTAAGTTTCGTCATCCCTGCGGGGACAATTACCGCAGTAGTTGGGCGCAGTGGCGCCGGCAAAAGTACGTTGGCCCGACTGTTGTTCCGTTTTTACGATGTGCAAAAGGGTCAGGTCCTGATTGATGGGCAAGATGTTCGCGAAGTGCAACAGGCGAGCTTGCGTCAATCGATTGGTATCGTTCCGCAAGATACGGTTTTGTTCAATGACACGATTGGCTACAACATTGCGTATGGTCGCCCGGGGGCGACAGAGCAAGAGATCGCCGATGCTGCGCGTGCGGCCCAGATGTCGCAATTCATTGAGCACTTGCCGGAGGGTTATGCAACACAGGTTGGTGAACGTGGGTTGAAACTGTCGGGTGGCGAAAAACAACGTGTCGCCATTGCTCGAACGTTGCTAAAGCAGCCGTCTATGTTGGTATTTGACGAAGCGACCTCTGCGCTTGATTCAAAAACCGAGCGGGCATTACAAGAGGAGTTGACGGGGTTGGCTCGAAACAGGACGACATTGATCATTGCGCACCGACTATCCACGATCGTACATGCAGACCAAATCTTAGTGATGGACCACGGCCGAGTCGTTGAGCGCGGAACCCACCACGAGTTAATTGGCTTGGATGGCATCTACTCACAGATGTGGCAAATGCAAAAACGGCAGGAGGATGACGTCTAGGCACGGCGCGACGGCTGATCGCTATGCCTGAGACGTCAAAGGGTGCTGCATTACTTCATTTGAAAGCCAAGCGTGCGTAAGGCGTCAACCAGCACATCACGACCGCCCATGGCCTCTGGACCACGCACACGGTTTAGTGAGTGCAAGTCCCAAGCCCCCAATGGTTTCATGTTCTGTTCTGCATAGAACTTTTCCATTGTTGCGTTATAGGAATCAACGGCTTTCTTGTAGGCCTGAGGTTGATAAGTCTCTTGGTGCAAGACAGCCTCTTGCGGCAGACGCGGTTTAACCGTGTGATTGACCGCTGGGTCAACGTGACCGATACACATGCCGAAGGTGGCGAACCCCATTGGTGGCAAGCCCAGTTCTTTTGCGACGTCTAGCGGCTTGTTGCGGATCGCGCCGATGTATACGACGCCCAAGCCGAGCGACTCTGCGGCGACCGCGGCGTTCTGCGAGGCCAACGCTGCATCGATCACGCCCGTCATGAGCATCTCCATGTAGTTCAGGCTCTCGGCTGGCTTCTGACGATCTTTGCCAAGCTCATGCAAGCGAGCCAAGTCAGCCACCCAAACCAAGAAAAGAGGGCAAGTGCGAATAAAAGCTTGGTTGGCTGCGAATTGTGAGAGGCGGTCCTTGCGGGCTTGATCTTGCACCGCAACAACACTCCAAGTTTGCAAGTTAGAGGAAGTTGACGCCGATTGCGCAGCAGCGACCAAGAGCTCAGCCGTATTTGGGGCTAAGGGTTCGTTGGTGAAGGCGCGCACTGACTTGTGCTGCATCAGTGTTTCGATTGTTGGATTCAAAACGTCCATCACGGAAGGATTGTTGCCGTAACGTGCTTGCAGTAGGGAGCTGAGCGAAGCGTGTGAGTGCTGAGTCATGTGTGTAGGTACCGTTGGTCAAGATAAAAGGTTTATTCCAGTGCCGGTAAGCATACCTTGGGTTACAGTTAACACCAAGATGTTCTGAAAAATTGCGAGGACTGGGCATTGTCAACGACGAAACTTGGTGCGTTTGCTGAAATCAACCGAAAGGGCGGATTTCGATTCGACACAAATGAGCGTTGATGCTGTCCGTCGTCGTCGGGCGATTTTGTTATTGGGTTTGCTGGTATTGATCTGGGGCGTGAACTGGGTCATTTCCAAAATGTCACTGGCGTATATTTCGCCGATATGGGTGACTGCACTGCGATTACTGCCAGCGTGTGTGTTGTTCTTTAGCTTATGCCTCGTTACCGGTCGTCTGAAGGTGCCGGTGCGTGCTGATCTGCCTGTTGTGTTTTCGATCGGCTTACTGCATATGGTTGGTTTTTCTGTGTTCGCGAGTATCGGCATTCAATACATGACAGCCGGTAAGTCAATCGTACTGGCCTATACAACACCGCTTTGGGTATTGCCCGCCGCTTGGTTTTTTCTAGGTGAAAAACTGACGCCTCGTAAATTGACAGGCTTGGTCGTTGGGATGCTTGGGCTAGTGCTGCTATTACAGCCGGGTGAACTGGATTGGTCTGATCGCGACGTGTTGATCGGTCATGGTTTTGTATTGTTGGCGGCATTGCTTTGGGCTGGTTCGATTGTGTATGGTCGTGCGCATAAGTGGGTAACGCCGCCTTTTGCGCTACTGCCGTGGCAAATGTTGGTGGGCGGGCTCACACAATTAGTCCTTGCCTTGGCGATTGAAGGGTTGCCGCAAATCAAATGGTCAGTCGAGTTTGTGCTGCTGGTAGGCTTCAATTGTTTATTCGGCAATGGGTTGGCGTATTGGTTGATGAATATCGTGAGCCGAGATCTTCCTGCGAGCGCGGTTTCCATGGGCTTACTAGGGGTGCCCGTGATCGGGCTGGTTTGTTCAAGCCTGGTGTTGGGTGAAACGCTCGGTGTCGCTTTACTTATTGCTGCAGCGTTGATTATCTTTGGAATTATTTTGGGTACGACAACTCCCAGGAAAAATCATGAACAAAAATGATGCCCCCCAGCCTCCGTCAGATACCGAATTAGGTTTCGCACCGGATGATGACGCCCCAATTCCCTACATGAAGCGCACACGGGATTGGTACCTCGCGTTGGGTTACGGCAATCCGTATAGATGGGCACATTATGTTGACGTGCCATTTACGCCGTTGGCGCAACCGCTTGCTAAAATAACTGTCGCTTTAATCAGTACCGCATCTCCTTACGACCCAAGTAAAGGTGAGCAAGGTGTTGGTGCGCCTTACAACGCTGAAGCGAAGTTTTATAAAGTCTACTCAGGCGATAGCTCTGTGGACCATGACGTGCGGGTCTCGCATGTAGCCATTGATCGCAAGCACACGACAATGGAAGACAGGAATACTTGGTTTCCCTTGCCAGCCTTGCGCGCCGCAGTTTCTACAGGCCGTATTGGTCGTCTAGCAAATCATTTCTTTGGTGTGCCAACCAACCGCAGTCAGCGTCATACGCTAGAGGTGGACTGCCCCGAAGTGCTTCGTCGTTGCCGAGAAGAGGGAGTGCAGGCTGTGGTGCTCGTACCGAATTGTCCTGTGTGCCATCAAACATTAAGCCTGGTTGCACGCTATCTTGAAGCGGCGGGTATCTCGACCGTCTTGTTGGTTTGTGCGAAAGATATTGTTGAGCACTGCGGAGTTCCGCGTGCGATGTTTAGCGATTTTCCCCTGGGCAACGCAGCTGGCAAGCCGAAAGACCTCGCATCGCAAGCTGCAACCTTGGAACTTGCATTACGTACGCTGGAGTCTGCACCCGCTGCGCGCACCACGGTGCAATCGCCCCAGCGCTGGAGCGAGTCGCACGCGTGGAAGCGTGATTACTCTAATGTGGAGTGCGTTAGCCCCGAAGAGTTGACCCGGCTGCGTGCAGCGAACGACCGGGCCAAGGAAGCGGCTAAAGCGTTGCGAGATAATCAGTTGACGTAAAGCCCGGCCGATTTGATCAGTGGCGTGAACATATTAATTTCATTTTTAAGATGTTCACGTAGTTTGGCTGGCGTTGCCAGTGCAGGTGGGAC
>CAMBPA010000203.1 GCA_945869355.1 Bordetella parapertussis | reverse complement strand
TGCGAGAATTGAAATTCACTTTCTATCCCTATCCTAGGCAAACCGCTTCTAGGCGAACCTCTGTCAGTTTGGCCATATCTTTGTTGCATTGCAAAAAAAATGATGCGCTGCACACTCGTCGATAACCAGATTAGAGGTTTCCCGAGCGTTTGAGTTTTGTCAGATACCTGTCAGTTCCCGCTTTTAAAGTACGCCAATTAAACAAACAACATACAACGTCCCACAATCCCTCGGTGACGTCTTGTATGAACGGAGACTTTCGTTGCTGCTTTTTTTGAACGCCGCGCAATTGTTGCTGTACATCGGCATTCTGGCATTGCTTGGGCAGGGTTTGCTTTTTATTCTCGCTGGGGCGAAGCGCGACACGAATTTGTTTTATCAACTGTTCACCATCGTGAACAAGCCATGGACCTCTATCGCAGCGCTGATTGCTCCAAAGCAAATCGCAAAGAGACATCACCCTTTTGTTGCTTTCTGTGTGGTGGCCGTACTGTATCTAGCGGTGACCGTCGCAAAAATTGAACACTGCGTATCCGTAGGTATGGCGAGCTGCAAATGAAATTTAATTTCGATTGGATGTTGCGCAAATGGCAAGCGATCCTCTGGGTCGTTGTGGGACAGCGCGCTCGCGCAATCACAGTCTTTCAAGACATGTTGCAAGTCTATCCCCATGACAGTTACGCGTTAGGCAGCTTGGCGCATCTCAAAGCCGAGCTTGGCGATAAGCAAGGCGCCATCGCGGTCTATGAAGTGCTCGTCAAGCAGCCTGAGGCTCCGGCCTACGCATGGTTTAACTTGGGGTTCTTGCACCAGGAATTAGAACATCCCCTCGAAGCGGAGACTGCGTTTCGTCGCGCCTTGGCGCTCAGTGACCAACTTGATCAAGCGTGGTACGGGCTTGGGCTGGCTCTTATTCAACAGGGCCGGCTCGACGAAGCCGTTGCGGCGTTAGAACGAAACACCCAATTGCAACCCATGAGTCCTTATGCGTGGTACCAACTCGGTCGTGTTCATATGGACCGGCAGGCGCCAGATGAAACCACAAAAATTATCAAACATTTGAAAGGTTTTGAACCGAAGTTTGCCGCACAACTCGCGCGCGAGACCGGTTTGGCCGTTTAACGCCTCACCTTAGATGCAGGATCGACTTACAAGTTTTTGAGTACATATGCCGTTCCGTTCTATGCCGTCACGCAGTATCTTTTTAAATAACGTTCTTTTTGTATGACCTAGTATTACCAATGGACCCAGGGGGACCTGGCCCGAAACGATGAGGAGGCATTATTGTGCAACTAACCGAAAAACATCGGACTTACTGGAAAAAAAACCTAAATGTCACAGCGATTTTGTTGGCGATCTGGTTTGTTGTGACTTTTGTTGTGAGCTATTTCGCGCGCGACCTTAACTTCAACTTCTTTGGCTGGCCATTCAGTTTCTGGATGGGCGCTCAAGGTTCCCTGATTATCTATTGCCTGATCATTTGGTACTACGCTAATTACATGAACAAGCTCGACGTGGAACATGGCGTCAGCGAAGACGAGGAGGAATAACATGGCCGGAATGACACCTAATGAAAGCGGCGTATTTTCGACGAATAAGACGAATGCAGCGTTCAAACAATCTTTAAACAAGGTATACACCTGGTATACCGGCGGCTTTATTGCTTTCGTGATCGTCTTAGCGATTGCTGAACAGATGGGCTTGACCCGCGCATGGATCGGTTACATCTTCTTAGGTGCGACTGTGCTGCTCTACGCTGGAATTGGCGTGATGAGTCGCACAAGCGATGCTGCGGAATATTATGTCGCAGGGCGTCGTGTGCCTGCGCTCTATAACGGCATGGCCACTGGCGCTGACTGGATGTCGGCCGCTTCGTTTATTGGTATGGCCGGTACGCTGTATCTCACGGGCTATTCTGGCCTAGCGTTTATCATGGGTTGGACAGGCGGCTACTGTTTAGTTGCGCTGTTCCTTGCTCCATATCTTCGCAAATTCGGTCAGTTCACCATCCCTGACTTTCTGGGCGCACGCTATGACGGCAATTTACCCCGCCTGCTGGGTATCATTGCTGCCATTCTTTGCTCATTCACGTACGTGGTTGCGCAGATTTACGGCGTCGGACTGATCACAACGCGTCTGTCAGGTGTTCCGTTTGAACTCGGTATCTTCCTTGGCCTCGGTGGCATCTTGGTTTGCTCATTTTTGGGTGGTATGCGTGCCGTGACATGGACCCAAGTCGCGCAATACATCATTCTGATCATTGCCTACTTGATTCCTGTGATTTGGCTGTCGGTCAAGCAAACTGGCGTGCCGATCCCACAAGCAATCTATGGCTACCAGCTTGAGAAAGTCACGGCAAAAGAAGCAGAGCTGATTAAAGATCCCAAAGAGCTCGAAGTTCGAGCGATCTTTAAACAACGCGCCGATGAAGCCGACGCAAAGCTGAAAAATGTGCCTGCTGCCATGGCTGCTGACAAAGCTGCTGCGGAAAAAACTTTGGCTGACCTGAAAGCGGCGAATGGTTCTGAGGCTGCGATTGACGCTGCAACACGCGCCGTCTCTGCCCTACCCGCAACAGAAGCTGCCGCACGTGCTAAGTACACCGCGGATCGCAATGCCAACAACGCCCGAACAGCTCCGCTCGCGGGTATGCCCCGGCATGCGACGCAGTTCTCAGGAGATCCCAATGGGGATGCAAAAGCACAAGCTGCCTTTGACACCTCACGTCGCAATTTCCTAGCACTGATTTTTTGTTTGATGGTCGGCACCGCTGCCTTACCGCATATTCTCATGCGTTATTACACGACACCGTCAGTCAAACAAGCGCGTGAATCGGTGACTTGGTCGCTATTCTTCATCTTCTTGCTGTACTTCACGGCACCGGCATTAGCCGTTCTGGTCAAGTACGAGATATTCAACGTTTTAGTTGGCACCCCCTTTGACAAACTACCAGCCTGGATTGCGCAATGGAGCATCGTGGATCCTGGGCTGCTGTCTGTGGTTGATATCAACAAAGACGGGATCTTGCAGCTTGGTGAAATGCGGATTGGCGGTGACATCATCGTGTTGGCAACACCTGAGATTGGCGGCCTGCCGTACGTGATTTCGGGCATGGTTGCGGCTGGCGGTTTGGCTGCAGCACTGTCCACAGCAGATGGTCTGCTTCTGACCATTGCCAACGCGCTCTCACACGATCTGTACTACAAGATGATCAATCCTAACGCGCCAACAGAGCGTCGTGTCATGATCTCGAAAGTACTTCTGCTTGTGGTCGCACTGGCTGCGGCGTATGTTGCTGCGCAAAAACCTGCTGATATCTTGTTCTTGGTCTCAGCGGCGTTCTCTTTTGCAGCCGCTGCGTTCTTCCCCGCCTTGACACTGGGCATTTTCTGGAAGCGGGCGAACCAGTGGGGCGCGGTAGCCGGAATGATCGGTGGCCTAGGCATCACCTTCTATTACATGGTGACGACTCAACCTTGGCTGCGTGGCGTATTCGGTGTGACTTCGCCAATCGAGCTCTGGTATGGCATTTTGCCAATCTCTGCCGGCGTGTTCGGGGTACCACTAGGCTTTGCGCTGATTATTGGTGTGAGCTTGCTCACTCCCGCTCCGCGCAAGGACATCCAAGACCTTGTGGACCACGTGCGTTACCCAACACTGCGCGCTTAACACGCAGACAAATATTTCCCCCGCCGTTTGAGACTACTGCGTTCAAACGGCTTTACTGCCCCTTCGGGGGCATTTTTTTTGCCTACAGAAAGAGGGACGAGGCTTTGACTTGTATTGCAGCGCCTAGTGCGTCTCTGGGAGTGACAATTTCCGACGCAACACTCTCAGTACACTGCCTAAGAGTGGGATCTGCTCGTATACCTGCGCAGCGGCATCCCAGTAATCTTGATGCAACATAATCAACCCATCAGCGTCAAGTTCGAACTGAGTACAGCCCTCAATGATCTGACCACGACCTCGGCAGGTAAAAGAAAATGTCCAGGTCATAAAACCAATCGGGCCTGTTGAAGCCATCCGTGTCACAACAAACCTTGGCTG